>DNWZ01000765.1:0-24836 GCA_003506095.1 Planctomycetaceae bacterium
AACGCCGATCGCGAGATTCTCGTCGCGATTATGGCCAAGGCGATAAATCGGCGCGGCCGTTTGTCGGCGTCCAATTCGAGTGTTGCAGTATTTACGCCCGCGTTTATCGCAACGCGGCTGGCACCGCATATGTGGGAAACTGTCCGCGTTGCGCAAAAAAAATCGAACTCAAGATCGGGCCTGGTGGATCCGATTCGCGATTCTTTACCGCAAACTGAACTCGCAAAACCGAACTCGTTTCAGCATCTGCGAATCGCCAATCGAAATGCGCTGCCACGTCGCGCTCCATCAACCTGTCGTGATACGATGCGTCGGCACCGGGCGACCAGGGCGAAAAAATTGAATCGCTGCGATATCCAAAGCAAGCGATTCCGCGTTCGAGACATCATTCAGGACTTCACGAACAATGTCGGCCAACTGATCGGGGTCGATCGCAACCCGCGCGTTGATGGCCATATGAATCTGAGTCGACAGTGCATCGGATGCCAGCGACAGTACCGGTCCGCCAGAGTTGCTAACCACATTGCCCACCGCATGCCCCTGGTCGCACATCGCGATCAACTTTACGTGCGCGATCTCCGCGGTGACATCAACAAACCGCCGATAAAGACGGGTAAGAATCGTCATCAGGCTCGCATCCATCGGGGTCGGTTCCGATGACGAAATATTCACTTGGCAATTCAGCCACCCGAGTTCTGCTTCCCCTTCGGCATAAACATCGTAGTCAACATCCATTTGTCGCCGCTGCTGTTCCACCGGTCGGTCCAAAAGTTTGCAAAACGTGTCAAACCCAGCACCGGTCTTCGCCGACATCTGCACCACCGGCACACCGGGATACTCGGCGGCCAGAACACTGATCAACTTTTCTGTTTGTTCAGCGGTCAATTCATCGATGCGGTTGATGATGATGAAATCGGATTCTTCCAACTGTTTGCGAAAGATGTATTCCGCCTTGGGCGAAAAACCACCGGCGCTGCCACCGAGAATCTTGAAACCGTGGCTCGGTTTGATGATCACACCATACGGCGATATATCAAACTTTATGTCATAAACCTGTTCGAGCGGTCGGATGACAGTCGCCACCAAATCGGTGCAACTGCCCACCGGTTCGGCCAGAATGATGTCAGGGCGTTGATCACAGGCCAGCGATTCGATCGTGCGGGTCAATTCGTTAAAGTTGCAACAGAAGCACGATCCGGCGACTTCGCCAACGTCAAACCCTTGTGAACGCAGCAACAATGTGTCGACCAAATCGGCGGCTTGATCGTTGGTCACGATTACGACGCGTTTGCCGAGCGATTGAAAGTGTTGTGCAAGTTTCGAAATCGTCGTCGTTTTTCCCGCACCCAGAAACCCACCCACCATGATAAAACGTGGATTGGTTGTGTTCGATACGAAGGTCATTTTATTTTCTCAGTGCTCAGGTCGCTGTGGCTAAACAATCATTCGCCCATCGTCACATCGACCCACACCAATCGATGATCGCTGGCCTTGATCCACTGCGACGCCGGATCGCGCTCGCCGGGCCAAAACACTTTTGCGTCCGTGATTTTCAGATCGCAGCTGGGCAACACATAATCAACACGCAATTGTCCGGTTCTTCCGAAGTCCGCTGTCGCTGTCGCCGCAATCGGTTTCGTGAAATCATGCGGCTGTGCCCGCAGTTTGCGATGATTCTCGGCATAAGGCAATCGTACAGGCTGCGGGTCACAAACCCGCGGGTGCTGCAATAATTTCCGAATCGCTTCATGGCGACTGTCGCCGATTACTGGGTCACTGTTCAAGTCGCCCATGACGACAAACGATGCCTGCTTGGTCAATCCACCCCGGATGCCCTTGTCATCGGTCAACGTTTCGTCACCACCGATGTAATGAACCCAAAACATGATCTCATCGTGATTCCGGCAACCGTTGCGATCTTCTGGCCCATCGAACACCGGTGGCGTCGGATGACTGCCCAAGACGTGCAATGTTTTGTCACCGATTCGAATCGGTACGTCGAAGTGGTTTTTCGACGACAATCTTAGTCTTTGCCAAGTCTCAATGTTATAAAACTTTCGATTGCTGTCCGGAAATATGGGCTCCAACGCACCAGGTAAATCGGCCCAACGAAACTTCTGGAACGAACGCACGGATTCCGTATCGATCGGATATCGACTCAGCACCGCTGATGCATACTGCCCCGGGTAGGCCCCAAATCCCCATGCGTCCGCCGGATCGCCGGATCGTCCGTTGCCGTCTAAATCGAGCATCGAATCGATGCCGGTGTTCGATGCGGCCGAATAGTTCCACTGATACTGGATCCCATCTCGTCCATCACGGCCGACCGCAAAGTATTTCTCGGCTAACAGTCGTACGGTGGCCGCATCGGGTTGGTAATCAATTTCGTTGACCAGCAAAACGTCGGGACGGACTGTTTGCACAATTGCAGATAGCGAGATCGCTTGCGGGTCCTTTCCATCGGCCAAACGTTCGGTCACTTCGCCAGCCGCTTTGCCATACAACGACACGTTGAAGGTGGCCAATCGGAGCTTCACTGCGGCCGTTGATACCGTTTCCTCTGCAGCCGCGGTTTGACTAACGACGGGGGACGCAATGGCGATGCACGCGGTCAATAAGATCACCCACTTCTTTGTGTCATTCACGAAAGCTCGTCCTGCAAAATGTATCCGAAAACCGATTCGAAAAAGTCGTCTGGCGGGTCCGATGAAGCNNATCGCAGCTTACTCGGAAACGACTTGACCTTCGTTTTTTCTCACGAATCAGCACTTGTGCGTGTCTCGACTGAGAACTAAGCTTATCCGTGATGATACTGAGTCTCAATAGCATCCATCTGCCGGTTTTCGTTGTTGCCAGTCTTTCTCCTGGGTGAGCAAGATTTTGCATGGCGAGTACGCGCTGCGGTGAATAAATCCACCGTTAAACGTCAGCAGTCGCAAAAAGATTCTTGTCTCGTCCGAAATGGGTTTGGCTGCTGCGAGATTTCATCTGCGTACCAGCGGTATCTGATTCGTTCATTTCGCACCAACGAAGGACAAACAACGTTCGGTTCTGCCTGCCAGCCAGCCTTCTGCCAGCCAGCCTCAAAGGGAACCACTTACCCGGGATGTCTCTGTATCCCAATTCACCTAACTGAATTCCTGAGGAAGCTTGTTTATGGCTACTAACCATAGCTCATGTGGTTGCATAGCTGTCGGTCGGCGTGGTTTTACGCTTGTCGAATTGCTGGTGGTAATCGCCATTATCGGCGTGATGGTCGGATTGTTGTTGCCCGCAGTTCAAGCGGCCCGCGAAGCGGCGCGGCGAATGCAGTGCAGTAACAATTTGAAGCAGATTGGGTTGGCGTTGCACAACTACGAATCCGCGCACCGAACATTTCCGCCCGGCTTCATTTCGCGAGTCACGGGCGCATGGCCTGGCGGTGGAAATGACCCGATCCCTGAAAGCGGGCCTGGGTGGAGTGTGTTTGCAATGATCCTGCAACAGCTTGAGCAGGGCAATTTGCATGACACGATTAATTTCAGCCTTCCTATTACCAGCCCGATCAACCAGCCGGCGCGCAGAACGGTTGTGAAGGAGTATCAATGTCCATCGGATGCGTGGAGCACTCCGGTGACCGTATGGCCAGCCACGCTTGGCATAAACGATTTAGCCTCCATCAGTTACACCTGCTCGCTGGGTGGTGCCAATCCTGCGAATGCGCCGGGGTATACCGCGATGTATGAGGAACAGCCATTTAACGGCATGTTTCACCGCAACGTTGCCGTTCGTCATGCAGATATCATTGATGGAACCTCCAACACGCTCGGCATGGGGGAGCGAGCGAGCATGTTTTCGCCCAACGGATGGGCTGGCGTAATCCCCACGGCCCAGACCGTCTTTTCGCCATTGATTGCACAGCGTCGCGGCCAAGTGGTTGGCGCTACGGCCCGGCCTGCGATCACCATGACAACCGTTCACGTTAGGAGCGGAGGCCCCAATGCACCGACCGGCAGCCCTGGTGGTTTTTGGAGTCCGCATCCCGGCGGGTGTCTTTTCATGTTGATGGATGGCTCGACACACACCATCTCCACGAACGTCGACATGCCAATTTTCCGAGCAATGGCTGGACGCAACGACGGCATTACGTTCACGTTGCCGTAGGCATCAAATTAGACGTTGTTCGAGAAAGATGCTGATAAGTCATTGGCATTGGCTTTTTGACTTATCCGGAGACAGGGCTTAGCCCCTTTCAACCAGGGCATCGTTTGTGTATTTGCTTGATTCAAATCTTTGCGTCATTGATCGTAAGCAGTCAGGGGCCTGACGCATTTTTTGCTTGGCGCTTTGGCGTCATCAATCACGAATCATTCGCCGCATTTTTGCCTGGCATTTCAAGACTGGCCATCTCTGCACGCCGTCGCATGGCGAGCGAGTTCGCGAATCGATTGGCTTTCGTCAGTGAAACGCCGCCACCATTTGGCCCTGTCGCCTGAAACCCCGCTGGTGGGCTTGGTGGTGATTGCTCCTGGGTGTATTGATCGGACCACCCGGCGGTGCTGCTAGCCTGAAAACGAACTGTAAATAATTATTTTCAGAAATCCATTGCTTTAAGCAATTCGAGTCGGTACTTTTTCACGTTGCAAGCGTTCAAATGGTAATTCTGCCCCCGTGTTGCTTCTTGCAAGCGTGGTTTCGTCTTTCTTGTCGTCCTCTTTCTCTAATCGTGCTTAACTGGAGCCTTGTCGTATGTTCTCCCACAAGAGGGGTGGTTTCACCCTAGTCGAGCTATTGGTCGTGATCGCGATCATTGGCGTAATGGTTGGTTTATTGCTTCCGGCGGTTCAAGCGGCACGTGAAGCGGCTAGGCGGATGAGTTGCAGCAACAACCTGAAGCAAATCAGTCTGGGCCTACAAAATTACCACGACACTCACCGAGCGTTCACATACGGTGACGAAAGCCGAAGTGGTGGCTGGGGTACGAACTGGCGCGTTCGCATTCTGCCGTTTATGGAACAGGGTGCCCTTTACGACCGTTGGCAGTTTGGCCCTAACTGTGGTTGGGCCGGTGCTGCTCCTTTGGGCCAAGCCAATCGCACTGCGCAGATCGGTTTCAACCCTGCTTGGGCCGTTTGTCCGTCAAGTCCATTGGAGCGTTTCGCAAATGCCCGTGGGGAGTTTGGTGCTAATCAGATGCTGAACTTTTCCTACTTCGGCATTTCAGGTGCGGAGAATAGTCCCGATGGAACTTGGGTTAGTACGAAGCGAAACGACGGTGCTGTTCGAGGAATTTTTTCCGCGGATGGTATGTTGCCCACGAATGAGCTGATTGGGATGGAAAAATGCACAGACGGGACATCCAATACGGCAATTGTGGCGGAGATCTCTAACTTCACTTTCAATCCGACTCGTATCGTCAAGGCTGACCGTAGGCCAGGTGCTACTTGGGGCTGGATGATGGGAACGAACAATGGAAACATGAGAGCAAGCGTTGACGCCGTGGCTTCGACCACCACCATCCGTTATGCGCCGAACTCTACCTCTGCAGATCTGAATGGTGTAACTGGTGGTGAAAACGAACGCCGTAACACGCCGCTATCTTCCGCTCACCCGGGAGGTATCCAGCTCGCATTGGTTGATGGCAGCGTTAGATTTATCTCTGATTCAATCAACATGAATATTTTGACGTTCCTTTGTGTTCGTGACGACGGCAGGCCGATCACTTTAGAATGATACGGTCAAGCGTGAAACTTCGTTAAACCCTGTATTCTTTCAAAGAATGCAGGGTTTTCTTTTAAAAACGCGTTCAAACTTTTCTACTCGCTATTCCCCTAAAATAAAAAAGGCTGGCATCCGATGTCGTTGTTTACCGTCCGTTCATGCTCAAAAAGTCTATTTACTGCATGTCTGTTACTAGTTTTTAGTGGCTGTGGTGATAGCGGTGGAAGCGGGTACAGTGGGCCCGTCGGCAGGGCAAGCGGAAAGGTCACGTATAAAGGTACCCCGATCCCAGCAGGGTCTACGGTTACCCTTATTTCTTCCGAAGGTTTTGCAGCGTCTGGGGTGACTGCGGCAGACGGAACCTTCAAGTTAGTGTTCGAAGGCGCAGAGGATATCCCTGCAACTACTTATAAAGTTCAACTGAGCCAACCTACCGCTAGCGGTGAGCAACCGTTGATGGACCCCAGCCAGCCAATGCCAACAGCCCCTAAGGAGCCGTTTCCATCGAAGTACACAGCAAGTTCTACTAGTGAGTTATCCGTAACGATCACCGCAGGGGACAACCCACCGATCGAAATGGACTTGAAGTGATCAGTCGGGAAGGTTTTTGGCGGATGCTTTCCAATACTCTGCCGTTTCCTGATCGCCTTGCATTTCACTCAATTTCGCTAGTTCAAGTCGCAGTCGACGATTGTTGGGGTCTTGCTGTACCTGAAAAAGCAAGACCTGAGTTTTGCTTATAATCTCAGTCAGATGGTTGCTTTTTGCGAAATGGTCCTCGGCCTTCGGTTTGTCCCCTGCACGCTGATAGGCTAGGGCCAGTTTGTAATGAGCTTGATAATCAAACGGATTGGATTGAACGACTTTGGCGAAGTCATCGAGCGCTTTTTGATAGAAGCCACTGTCGAGGTAGTTTTCACCACGCATCATCAGTGCGAGATTGTGGTTGGGCTGTTTCATCAAGATGCGATTAACAACGGCAAGCTGTTCTTGCGGTTTACCTTCTTGGCGTAGCAGTCTGGCGTGAATTAAAGCAAAGTCGAGTGAATCGGGGTCCGTTACAAGAATTGGGTCAACCATCTGGCGGGCTGTTTTCAGGTCCCCAGTGAATAGCGATAACTCAGCAATCTGATAACGTACGCGAGCGATTTCTGTTTTGGGCGGATTCAATCGCAAAGCTTGGTGATAAGCATTTAAAGCTTCAGCAACCTTTTCATTTTCATGGTAGATTCCGGCCGATACCAGCCAAGGCATGGTATCCGTTGGCGCCAGTTTGCTCAGTTCTTCGCAAGCGCTCAGCACCGAACTGAAATCTTCCAATTCCCATTGCAGGGAAATCAGCTTTCGCAACGCTTCTTCCTGCATTGGCCCTCGGTGGTTGGCAGCGCGTAGCAATCGCGTCGCCAAAGACTTCATATCTTGTTGCTCTGCGGCCGAAGCTAGATCGATCAATTTCTCTGCGTCGAAGTCCGCCGGATTCGCAACTTCATTAATCGCTGCGATGGCATCCCGCTCCCGTCCTTCTGAAGCGAGTCGTTCAGCTTGACGTAGGCTGTTTTCGGCCTTCCGCAGATCAGAACTTTGGAGACGCCAAAACGGTATACCAGCGAATATGGCGATGAATGCGGTGCCGCAAATCGCAATCCATAGCTTGCGTTTGTGCAGCGACGATCGATCGGTGAGTACTGAATCATGGGACATCTTCACCAGTTCCTTCCACTAATTGTAAGTTTTGTTGAACCGGGATTTTGCGAAAAATCTCTTCCTTACCACCCAGCCAGCGAACTTTAACATCTTTTGGCAAATCATCATCTGCTGGAAAGACGATTCGGCGATCCGAAGATGAAAGGTAGCCTGCGCCGCCTACGACGACCCGAACCAAGCGTCTTCCCTGATACTCCACCGAAGCGACTGCACCCACAGCGTCAACGTCGGATGTTCTACCGCGAAGTTCCACCCTGATCCAATTCGTCGGTGTTTTGCGATTTTTCAAGATTACAGCCGGAGCGTTCTGATGGATCAGAACTAGGTCAACGGCGCCATCATTATCCAAATCAGCACTCGCAGCACCTCGGCCAGCGTGTGGCACACTAAAATAGGGACCGGCGATGTCCGAAACATCAGTAAACGATCGGCCTTGTTGATTTTGTAAAACCAGCGGGCGCTGTAGGTAGGGGCTTTGCCCTGTGAAGTAGGCAACGTGCCCGTTAAGAACATACAGATCGAGCCAGCCATCCGAATCGAAGTCGACGAAGCCGGTTCCGAAACTCACCTGCGGCCTGCTCACGCTCGCCAATTTTGCTGAAAGCGTCGCATCATTAAACACGCCATTGCCGGCGGATCGATAGAGTGTATTGGACTCACGCTCGAAGTTTGTGACCCACAAGTCGCCGTTTTCATCGCCATCAAAATCGCCAAAATCAATTCCCATGCTGCCCTGAGGGGTGCCGTTAGCATCCGTTGCAACACCCGCAATCATTCCCATTTCGCGAAATGGAAAGTTGGGGCTGCCTAGGTAAAGCTCATTATTGGTTGTGTCATTTGCGACGTAGATGTCAATCCATCCGTCATTGTTGATATCGGCCGCCAACACTCCAAGGCCCTTCCCCCTGTTGCCGATTCCCGCCTGTTGAGTTACTTCCTCAAAGCCTTTGCCCATCCGATTTAGGAACAGTCGATCTTGGGCCGCAGGATAGAGCCGAGGCCCGCAGATATCGCGGATTTTTCGCAAGGTATCTCCACAGGATTGAACGTCATCCGCCGGGATTTGTAGGTAACCGGCAACATACAAATCTGGCCAACCGTCTCGATTGACATCGGCCCAAACCGCACCCGTACTGAGGCCCTCGATTGAAAGTCCTAACGATTGACTCACTTCGGAAAAGGCTCCCGCACCATTGTTGCGATACAGCCGAGAGCGACCGTGGCACGTGATAAACAGATCCGGAAATCCATCGCGATCGAAATCGCCAACCGCACAACCTAACGAGTAATCGCCCGGATCGCCCAATCCGGTTTGTTCGGTCACATCCACAAACTTCCAGTCGCCATCATTGCGGTAGAGTCTTGATGGCAATCCTGCCGTTTTCAACGGTGGCCCCGTAATTGTACCCCCACCCAAAAAGAAGAGGTCCATGTCGCCGTCTTGATCGAAATCGAGTGCCGCAACACCGCCGCCGACAGTTTCCAGTACCGTGAATTGTTCGCCTTCGCGGCCATTTCGATAAGTAAAATCAATTCCGGATCGGGACGTCATATCCTCGAACCAATCGTCCGCATCGACTGGCCGGGCATTTAACGTAATGCTCGACGGATTGGACGGCTCAAAAACGGTGTCCTTGGCTTGCTCGCTATCGGTCGGTTGCCGATCTGATTGAGGTTTGCAACCCGTTCCGATGCCAATTACCAGAGTCCAGGTTAAGCCGACTTTCAGTAATGGCAAAGATTGTATGTTCATATGGCGAAAACCGAAGAGTCGCGTCCAACCGAAAAGCAATGAGGCTTTAAGTGTCATCGCTTTTCGATACTTGGCTACCCCTAGACGTTCCGTCACGGCAGCAAATAAGGAAATCTCGCTGTGCCCGGTAGAGACCGTCTCCCTAGCGGTTAGAATCAACGAATCAAAGGATTTACATCTCGTCAGCAATCTTATGGCTTCATGAAACGCAAGCGTCCCCCCGCTCCTGTTGCGACGAAAATTGCTGCTAAAACGGTCAGCCACAGGCAGCGTAACGCCACGCTTGCAGTCGCAACGATTGCCTTGTCAGTCACCTTTTTGCTTGTGTACATCGACCCGTTTTCTCTTCTGCTGCTTCGTCGCGCTGAAATCGCGTTAGACAAGGGGGAGTATTCGAATGCCCAACGGTTGGCGGATCGAATTTTGGAGCAGGACCCTTTTTCTTCGCGAGCGTTATTGATAGCTAGCTCCGCAGCAGAGGGGCAACAGAGATTCGACCAGGCGATGGAATATCTGGAACGAATCATCGATGAAGGGAATGAAAACACGGTTACTGCATTGAGAAGGTTGGGAGATTACGCATCAAGATTGGGCTATACAGCAAACGCGGAGGCTTACCTGCGCCGAGCCTTGCAATATAGCCCAGAAGATTTGGCGACCCGCGAAAGTTTGATTAGCTTGATGGTTCGCTACGGTCGCATGTGGGAGGCTCAGGAACTAATCCTACCGCTCATGAAACAGGGGCAAGTAGATGCCAATCATTTAATTGTTGTCAGTTCGCCGGACATTTGGTTAGCTGATAACTCTCAATTCACATCCCTATCTTTAGCAGCAGTCCCAGATGATCCTCTGCCCTTGTTGGCCGACGCTAGTCAAGCTTGGCGAGCAAACCAGTGGGATCGTGCCGAGGGGCTTTTGCGAGAGATTATCACTGCACATCCAGAGAACATTGAAGCGCGTGCCCAGTTGGGACGTATCTTAGCGGAGGCTAGCGATCCTGCACCGTTTCTTTTTTGGCGTAAATCATTACCCGAGTCCGCCACTGAACATCCCCTAATTTGGTTTGCTTGGGGGCGTTGGGCACAACAGCAGAATCAGTTGACCGCAGCAGCGCGATGTTTTTGGGAAACGCTGGTGCGGCAACCCAATCATACCGCGGCAAACTATCAACTCTCCCAAGTACTTATCGGATTGGGGCAAACGGAACAGGCCAAGGCGTTTAGCGGTCGTGCGGAGAAGCTAGCAAAGTTGTATCTATTGATCGACGGCGTGAAGGCTGACTTATCGCTCGAAAAAATCCAAGCTTTGATTGGACTTTTGGAAACCCTTGGGCGTCCTCGCGAGGCATCCGGTTGGTGTGAAGTGGTACTGCGTGAAAAGCCCGATACGGTTTGGGCATCGACAGCGTTACATCGATTGCGAAAACAATACAATCCGTCTAGCGGATTCACGCTCGATTCATATAACCCTGCCCTTCAATTCGATCTGTCAAGATATCCACTGCCACGATGGGAACTCGGTAATGCGACGGATAAAGACTCGAAAGAAGAGGGAGAAAATACCGGATTGATCCAGTTCGAAGATTTAGCATCAGCGGCGGGGATAGACTTTTCTTATCAAAACGGTGCCTCGAATGATGGGTTTGAGACATTATTCGAAATGAACGGGGGAGGCGTCGCCATTCTCGATTATGACAACGACGGATGGCCAGACATCTACATGACTCAAGGTGGTCAATTGCCACCTATGCGGGAAAGATCATCCCCGACCAATCGCCTATTTCGCAATCTAGGCAATGGAACGTTTCAAGACATGACCACACAATCGGGGCTTGGCGACCGGGGCTATGGGCAAGGCGTAACTGTCGGTGACTTTGATAATGACGGCTTCCCGGACCTCTATATCGCCAATATCGGGCCGAACGTTCTATTTCATAACAATGGTGACGGGACATTCAGCGATGTCACTACGGAAATGGGAGTTGCTGGAAGTGATTGGACGTCCAGTTGTCTGATTGCAGATTTAAATGGCGACACCTATCCAGACCTGTATGTCGTCAATTACATCGGCGGAGACGACCTGTTGGGTGCGGTGTGCAAGAAGCATGCTGGACGACGATGCGCGCCAGTCGATTTTCCTGCTGCTCAAGATCGTATCTATCTCAATTTGGGTAATGGAAGGTTTGATGAAGTCACAGATCAATCGGGAATCGTCGCTTCGGGTGGGCGAGGCTTAGGAATCGTCGCCGCAGACCTCGATGGTTCCCGCCGACTGAGTCTGTATGTCGCCAATGACATGTCGGCGAATTTCTTGTTCACCAATCAAACACCAACTCCGGGCGCCAGTCCTCTGTTTTCTGAACGCGGATTGTTGTCGGGGCTTGGCTTGAGTTCTCAGGGTATCGCACAAGCCGGGATGGGGATCGCCGCTGGGGACGCAAATGGTGACGGTTTGCTGGACCTATTCGTCACCAACTTTTATCAGGAGCCCAATAACTTGTACGTTCAACAGTCCGACCGATTGTTTCAGGACAGGGCGCGGCCTGCAAATCTTTGGGATGCGGGTTTCGCGATGCTGGGATGGGGAACGCAATTCTTGGACGCAGATTTGGATGGCTATGCGGATTTGATCGTTGCCAATGGTCACGTTCATGATCCAGTCGATCCGCAAGTACCCTATCAGATGCCGCCCCAGTTTTTTCGGAACCTTGGATCTGGACAGTTTTTACTGCAACCTGCAGAGACGCTCGGAAAATACTTCCAAGGAAAGTACCTGGGTCGAGCGGTTGCGCGATTAGATTGGAACCGCGACGGTTTGGATGACGTTTGCATCATGCATCTAGATTCACCGGTCGCATTGTTAACCAATCAAACAAAACAGCGGGGAAATCATTTGTCACTGAGTCTCGTTGGAACCGCAAGCGATCGGGACGCGATCGGCACGTCTGTTCGAGCGACTTTCGGACAACACACGTCGGTTCACCAACTGATCGCTGGCGATGGATACCAGGCAAGCAATCAACGCCAATTGAATATTGGTGTGGGTGAATCAAAAGTGGTGAATCGAATTGAAATCGTGTGGCCAAGTGGAAAAACGCAAGTCTTTGTGAACATTCCGGTTGATAATGCATTTCTCGTGATAGAAGGTGAAGAACAACTAATTTCTCAACCACGATAGCAGATTCATAATGGTCGTTTACGTTTCGCTTACTCTCATCCAGGAACCGCTCGAAATGCTTGTTGAAATCGATCTTTAATCACGACCTGGTCGGGATATGTCCTGCGTTCCCAGCGTATTGCCGCCCCCTCATGGTCTGTAACGGGAAAACAATAAAAGGGCACCAATCCCATTGTACGGCACCTCGAAGTAGGTTAGCCCCCTCCGGCGTTGCCAGCGTAGTTTTCGTGATGCTTATAGCTGGAATTAGCGGTGGCTGGCTGGTAATGGATCCGAGCTCGCCGGCATGATGTTGACAGAACTCATCCTGGTGTGCTCCGCGGGGTTCGCGATTTTGCCAGGCAAATCGATTAAACTTCGTGGGTTTACTTTTCGAGTATTCGAATGCGGATTGGTCGAGAGAACACGGCAAAGGTAACGTCACGCGGTTGAGCGACGTTGGTGGCGGTTGCCAAGTGCTTCTCAGCATCTGTTTTCACGGTCACGGCGCTGCGTAGGGCGGTTTCGGCTTCCGTTGCTGCTTGTGTGGCTTGGGCCAGCTTCGCTTTACCAGCCTCTAGGTTGGCTTGGCTGGTCGCTGTTTTGTCAACCGCCGTGCTGGCGAGGCTTTGCTCCAGATCTTTTAACTGATTTTTTGCGGAATCAAGGTCTTCCTTCGTTTGCGAAGCGTTTTTCGTTGCGACTGCCAATTGGTCCGTCGCTTGATTGAGCTGCGTTTGCGAGATTTCTAAAGCCTCGAAGTTTTTTCGATAGCTGTATCGATCGGCGTGGCCATGAAATAGAAAGCAATGCTCACCTGGCAGTAGGCCGTAACTTGCCAAATTCAATTCGATCGATACCGAATCGATTGCGGGTTGGATTGTCTGTTCGGCGACCGAACCCTTATCCGAATTGCCGATAACAAAGGGCCTGATATTAAAGATCGCTTCATATCCATGACGGCGTGTTACCTTCAACTTAACCGAGATCTTTTCATTCGATTTCGCTTCGATCACTTGATCGATTTCCGGTTCGAGCAACACTGGGGCTAGTTCTTCGATAACGGATAAGCCAATCCCTTGGGTTGTCCGGACTTGAAAATTGTCTTGACGGGGATCGCGTGCATTCCAAATCGGCGTGCCGGTGGCTGCGGTTTGAATCACTTCTTCATCTTGGACCATCGCCTTGCCAATAACCCGAATCAATCCCGCCCAAGCGGGCGCGTCTTCGGATGCGTAGAACGGCAATGCGACGCAATAATCACCCGGTCCCACGACGGCTCCCAAACACTGCACGCCTGGCGGAAGGCCTTCGGCGGTGATGGTGATCGGCCCGGCAAAGTCATCCTGTCGCTGCGCAAAGACTCGTAACGAGCTGACGCCACCGCGACGAAGCGTTGCAGGCAAGACGCTGAGTGTTGTTGGGTTGGGTTGATTCCTTGGCCCTTGGTCAGGGACGACAACCAGGTTAAATCCAGGACTCGCCCGACGAATACTAAGCCGGTAAGGATGCGGTAGAGCACCCTCATGGGTATTAAAGATGTCTCGGAGCGACAAACGAAATTGCCCATCACGCGGGGCGATGAACTTAAAAATGGCGTCGCGTGAATCGAGTTCAAATCCGCGAGCGCTGGATGAATACTCGATGTCCGGTGCCTCTGCAACGAACTGTGCATTTTCGTTGCCACCGCCAGATGGTTGAACCTCTTCGATGATCAGCGATGCATCGGTTGGGAAGCCGAGTCGGTGCGACCAAACATCGATCCAGTAAACGTCATTCGCTTGAGCGTTTAACAGAAATGTGGCTGGTTTTCCACCGAGCGGAAATCGGCCGATGTGTTCAAACGGTGGTCCTTCGCCAGGGTTCACGATCAAGTCGTCAGGCACCCCATCATCGCCGGCCTGGGACGCTGCGAGAACTCGTTTTTGCTCACTGCCGTCAACAAATGCCGACGCCATCGAATCGGTAGGCTCGACATCCAATGGCTGGTCGCTGACCCAGAAGCGTAATCCAAACGTATCGCCACCGCGAAAGAGCAGATCGCGGACCTCGATCAGGTATTCGCCGTCTTGATCAACCGTTAAAGGAAATGAACGTGTGGGGCTGCGAGCTTGCAGAATCGACCGCCCTGCGGGGTCGACCACTCGCACCACCGGTTCGGTGAATGCGTCGGGCAGTTGCAAGTTCAAGAACAGCGACGAACCCGAAGCGCCTTGAAATTTAAACCAGGCGGATCCATTGGCGACCGTTGTCGAGTTTACCACTGTGTTTTTTTCAACTTCGACCGCCATCGATTGCTGGGTGCCACCTTTGACAATGCTAACTTCGGGAAGGTTGCTAATAAAAAACCGCCGTGGGTTGGAAAGTCCGAACTTCCCTTGGACCCAGAGGTCAATTTTACCGATGGCGACATCGCCCTGAGTCGTAACTAAGAAAACGTTGGGGATGGGTTTTCCGGTCTGATCGCATTTAGGTTCGCTAGTGATACCTGGAATAGCGAAAACCAACCGCGACGCATCATCAAGATGTTCGCCGGCGATCGTCACGTCTGTAGTCGTTCCGGCCGAAGCACCCGCTGGAAATAGAGAGGTCAACTGCGTGGTAGGAACGAAATTGATTTGCGCAATCGCGTGCTGGGCGATCGCTGCACTGATGCACACGGATCCCAAAAAGACAAAAACGAAACCGACAGCGCGGCGCGCAAAAGTCTGGGGCAACGGAAAGTGTGCGGACATCGAAAGCTACCCCAAAGGGCTGACGGATAAAACAGGATCGGGCAACGCAACGTTCAATGATGAAACAGAAACTCTTTTGTATTGATCATTGCCCAAAGCAGATCTTCCCAAGCTTGTCGTGCGGCTTTGGTCACTTCGTCGCCTGGACTTTTGCCAGTGGTGACCAATTGGATATAAGAGTTGGCGTTGGTTAATTCCGCAGTGGTAGGTTCACGCGAGAGTGCGACCAAATACATTTCGCGGATTTTGGCGTCATTGTCGCGTGGGTCTTTTGCCCAGGTTGCCGCTCGGCCAGTGTTATTGCTGAGTTTCGACTGGATTTCGTCGGCGTTCATCAGGTGCAAGTTTTGCGACAGACTGGCTCCCATCGATCGTTCGCATTCACAAGCCGACGCGGAATCGGGTCGACCAAAGACCGCTAAGAATGCACTGCCTTGATTGAAGCTGTTGTCGGGCAGAGAAACAGCGCGCGTCCCCGAAGGCAGGCCGCGAAATCCCGACTGTGATCCACACAGCGTATCGACCGAATCGAGCAACACTTCGGCCATCATGCGTTTGGGATAGTACTTGGCATAATTGGTTTGGTCTTTCGCGTTTGCCTCGTTGGGCAGTGAGCTCAACTGATAAACATGGCTTTGCGTAATCGTCCGAACCAGGTGTTTCAAGTCATAGCCATGTGCAATGAAGTCGTTCGCTAAAGCATCCAGCAATTCAGGATTGGTCGGCGGATTGGAATCACGCAAGTCGTCTTCGGGTTCGACAATTCCTCGATTGAGGAAATGTTTCCAGTAACGGTTGACCAGTGCCTTGGCAAAGAGCGGATTGGCAGCGTCTGTCATCCAATCCGCTAGCACATGGCGTGGGTCCTCATCCGGTGATATCGGACCGACCTGGGTGCCCAAGGCAACGGGCGTGATTCGCTCGTTCGTTCTCGTGTTCATCATATGCGCTTCGCCACGCTTATGGACCACGATGTCTTCTGCGGTATTGTCGGCGGTGTAGCGACCCGTACCGATTTTCTTATGGGTCACTTGACTGAAGAATGCTGCCAGCGAAAGGTAATCCTCCTGGCTCCACTTTTCAAACAAATGATGGTGGCACTGTGCACACTGCAGTCGAGTACCAAGAAATAGTTGCGCGGTATCCTCCATCTGCAAATGGGGCTCTTTAAAGGAACGGTACCACGCGACGGCTGGGGAATGGGTCAAGTCACCACTGGCGGTTAACAGTTGTCGCACGAATCGATCGTAAGGAAGATTGGCTGCAAAACTGTCACGAATCCACTGGTGAAACAGCACACAACCGCGTTCGTAGGAGGCGTTTTCCCGACGATTGCGCAGCAACCCGCTCCATTTGTTCGCAAAGAACTCCGCATACTCGTCCGAGTCGAGTAAGCGATCGATGGTTTCATCGCGTTTCGTATCCGACGGATCGGCGAGAAACTGTTCGATTTCTTCTAATGACGGCAACCGTCCGACGATGTCCAGAGAGACGCGGCGAAGAAAAGTGCTGTCGTCACATCTGTCCGATGGTGGCATCCCGAGCGATTGTAGTTTTCCTAAGACATGCGTGTCGACAAAGTTTTTTGCCTCGGGTAACTGAGTCAGCGGGTGGCCCATCGGAATCCGCGCCCGATAAATCGACGCTTGGCCTTGGTACCTGACCGTGATGGCCGTGTCGCCGGGAACATCAAAGGCGGTGACAAGACCGGTCTCGTTCACATCGGCCATCACCGGATCGACCGGATCAAACAAGGCCAAATGCGTTACGTCGCGCGTCGAGCCGTCGCTGTAGAAAGCCTGCACGTTGATCTGCTGGGTCGCGTGTTTGGCGTGAAGATTTGCTGGCGGTGAGACTTCGATCCTCTGGATGCTTGGCTGCGAGGCGGCAAGTGGCAAGCCTTGGCGAATCCACTGTTCTAGTGTCGCATAATCGATCGAGTCGGGATCAAGCCGCTTACCGCCGAAGTGTGGCACCTCATTGGTCGCCTTGCGCAGCAGTAAACTGTGATGCGAAGCAGCAGGATTGACACGTCGCCCGCGCGATTGCGTCACAATGTGTTGATAATCTTCGTCGGGTTCGTAACCCAGCAGTGACAATTTGAATCCGTTTTGGCCGCCGGCGCGGCCGTGACACTCACCGCTGTTGCACCCATACTTCGTTAAAACCGGAACGACATCATTATAAAAATGAATCACCTTGGGCGAATGCTCCGGTGGTTCGCCAACTGCAAAACTATGGCCGCCGAAGACTGATAACGCAACAATTGCGGGCCAGCAGCAGGTTGCGGCAAACCTTAAGATTGGTTGACAGATCATACCGAAAGAATCTCGCGAATCGGTTCACCGAACGGCAGGATGGGCATCGGGCGACCTTGAAAGTCCAAGAAGCTTTCTTCGTAATTGATGCCCAGAAACTTATAAACCGTAGCCCAAACATCATTGGGTGACATCGCCCGCTCGATCGGATGTTCGCCACGGCTGTTCGTCGCACCGATCACTTGGCCTGTGCGCATGCCACCACCGCTGACCAGCATCGACATGGCACTGGGCCAATGATCACGCCCTGGTTGCATGATGCCGGTCTGAGATCCTTTTGTGTTGCTGACCCGGGGTGTACGACCAAACTCGCCGGTTGCGATCAGCATCACATCCTGGTCCAGCCCTCGCTCATACAAATCTTCGACCAACGCGGTTAACGCTTGGTCGTAATAGGGGAAACGCCATCGCGCGTCAGCAAACAAGTCGCAGTTGACCGCGTGAGAATCCCAATTGTAGGTGCAGTTCTTAGGCATTCCCTTGGGGTCGTTGGGGTTCTCCCAAACCATGGTGACAAACCGCGATCCCGATTCGATCAACCGACGAGCCAACAGGCCACGTTGCCCAAACGCATGTCGCCCATATCGATCACGTACCGAATCGGGTTCTTGAGTCAGATCAAATGCATCACGAACTTTCGGCGAAGTCAGCATGCCGACGGCGCGCTGGCTGAACGAATCCATCGCTTCCATCAATCCGCTGGAATCGAGATCACGACGGAGGTTGTCCATCCCCTGCAGCAGTCGCAAACGGTCGTTCAAGCGGTTTTCCATTTCGGGAGCTAGCCCGATATTCTGCACCTTAAAGTCGTTTGCGCTAGGGTCACCTGCAACGATAAACGGAGCGACCGAAGGTCCTAAATAAGCCGATCCGAAGGCGAAGGTGTCAATACCGTGGCGTCCGCGATCGACGCCCGCGATGCTCGCTGGCAAAGGTTGGCCCGGTTGGGTCAACATTTTTTGCATGATGCTTAAGACCGACGGCGCATCGTTGACCGTGTTGACCGGAGATGCTGGAATGCGACCGGTTAAGAATCGTTTGTGCCCGCCGCCGTGGTCGCTGAAGTCATGATGAACACTGCGGATCAGAGTGTACTTATCCGCACACTTGGCATGCAGCGGCAGCAATTCGCAAACGTCTATTCCGCTTACGTTTGTTTTGATCGGTTTGAATAACCCGCGATACTCCAGCGGAGCATCTGGCTTCATATCGTAGGTTTCCATGTGCGGCGGGCCGCCAGGTAACCAAATGAAAATGACCGACTTTTCCCTTGTCTTTTTACCCCCCAGTTTCGCAATTTCTTCGGCCCGCAAATAATCGGCCATCCCCATACCAAGCAGGCTCAGGCCGCCAACTTCCAAAAAACTCCGACGTCGCATCGGACCAGAACAACGCGAAGTCGAAGTTGGCCGATGGGCTTTGTCTTTGTGGACCATGTGGGTTCATTTTCCAGTTGGATCAGTTGGGCGGGAAGTGGCGGCCAAGTGCAGCGCATTAGCAGGAATGGGCCGGGGAGCTGCCTGCGGATAGGCTCTGAGTCTCAGTCTGAAAATCGAGGCGAACCGCAGCGACCGTCAAAGCGGCTGATTGGCAGATAATCGCTCGGTTCGATAATCGTTCGGGTTTGTGCCAGCACTACTCTAGTTCAATCGTGAACTCATTCTTTTGATCCGCCACAACCGAGCGTTGAAGATCCGTCGTCGCTGGGCTGTTGTATTTTTCCGGTAGTACCCCCGGCTGTAATTTCTTCAGCGCTGGCCCCGATGCAGCGGCGGCCATCATTGCACCATAGTCCGCACCATACTCGCCGGAATCTGGATCAACCGCAGTATCCAATGGTTTTGCCGATTCCGCAGTTTTTGAAATGCTGATCGTATAATCGCCAGGGACTGCGCCATCACCGGACTTGAAGGTGGTCAGAGAAAAATTTCCCTGCCCATCCGTTTTTCCGCTGGCTGATCTTCCCCCCGCATCGGTTCGGCCGTGAAATGTAATGCGTGCATCTTCAACCGGTTTGCCTTGGTAAAGAACTTGGCCGGTTACAGGAACCGGTACCGGACCGCCATCGCCTCCGCAACCGACACTGAGTGCCAGCATCCCGGCCAGGGCGGCAATACTGAATGATTTTCGGATCATGACCGACAAGCCTTCTTCTATGATTTTATTGATGGATGATAAGTTCAAGCAAAACCTTATTGAAGGCGTCAAGAAGACGCCTTTAGAGCCTATCCGAAAGCCATTCGCCGCGGTTGGCTTTGGTTTTCGGATAGGCACTTCGATTCATAAAAACAAACCTGAGCGACGAACGCTCTAGTAGGGAGCTATTGTTTCACCATCGTTGCGTGACCCAAGTTGTTGATAGGTCAGGTAATTGATCGAATTGCTGAGAAACTGCACCGATGCATCACAAAAGACGAATTGAGCACCGCCGGGGTGATCCGACTTGAAGGCTTGTGATGTCATCCAAACACGATGGTCATGGCAGTCGTTGGCATCGTTTCGAACAGCCTGTTTGCGGCAAGTGTTGAAGTTGATGCCGCCGGTGGTTGCGGTCCAGAGTGCGTTGGGGCTGAACCAGCCGTTTCGGTGATGGTCGCCACACACCGGCAGGATTTCACCCATCATAATTGTTGACGATGTTCCGTCGGTGATGTCCTGGAACCGAGCTGCCCAGCCACCGGAACGAGACCAAACGCCTGAAATGTCGCGAGCAAGGTCGGATGTGCCATGGCCGGTGGGACCGTTTAGAAACAGGTTACCGCCCAGGATTCCCGCTGCACGTGTTGGTTGAGAATTGTTGGGGAACAAATTGCACCAACCACCTTGGGCCGACATATTCTGATTGCCCATGCTGGTCGCATAATTGAAAAACTGTTGCGACCCAGTGAGTTGGGAACTGGTGGTCCCGTCGCTAGGGCAAATGAAGGCGGGCATCGTTTTTCCGTTGGTTCCGGAGTAACCCAGGTTGACCAACTGCTGTTGGACGTCCCCCGCAAAGTTGAGCTGATCGAACAAAGGTTGTTGCTCTACGAACAGCAACAGTTTAACCAGAACAGATCCTTTTCGATGGGCGCCCGCGGCCCAGGCAGCCTGAACCGGAGGGTTTGCCGGATCGTTATGGATCGTTCCGATGGGAAATCGTTGAAACGTATTCTCGTAGTTGTGTACAGCCAAACCGAGTTGTTTCAAATTGTTACTACAGCTCATGCGGCGGGCCGCTTCACGCGCCGCCTGGACCGCAGGCAACAGCAAACCGACCATCACACCGATGATAGCGATCACAACAAGCAATTCGACGAGCGTAAACGCCGTCTTCGGACGCGAGATATTCACGAGGCGTCTCCCAAAATTCGGGTAAAAAAGAAAAGGCTGGCCGCGAGCGTACGAGAAGAAAGGCCACCTTAGCGTTGTTTTAGCGTTGGTGAATGCCACGGTCAATTGAAATGACGTTTTTTTCTCGCTACGAGAAAAAACGCAAGTCACTGGTGTCGCTTTCGAGCGAGTGCATTGCCGGCCAGCCTAATCGCTTTTTTTGGCTGAGCGTATGTCTAAATCTGCAGTCACGAAGTGTTAGAGACTGGCGTTTGGCGACTGGCCAGCAGCGCCAGTAAGTTCAGTTTGGAGACGTTGGAGTGCTGCCTTTGCCTCGGCGTTATCCGGATCAAGTCCTCGTGCTGCCTGGTACCATGTAGCTGCGGTTCGTGGTCGACCGATTTGTTCGGCCACTTGCCCCATGCGTAGTCGCAGGCTGACGTCTTCGGTGCGTTCCATGGCTTCAAGATGCATTTGCGCCAATTGCAAAGTCAACTCTTTAAGTGTGGTTGACCGCTGCAATTCCGCTTGGCCGGCTTGCTGGTCGCCAGACTGCACCAGTGCGCGACCGAGCAAGAATCGCGGTTCGTGTGCGGCAGGGTCGATCTGGACGACGGTACGAAAGTGAGCGATTGCCTGTTGCCAATTCCGATTCGTCATATGAATCCGGCCAGCGACTAGATTTGCCCGTCCCTGTTCTGGTTCCAGTTTGATTGCTTCTAATGAAAGTTCGAGTGCCAAAGAATCGTTGCCTGCCGCTTCGTAGCAAACCGCTTGCATCGCCAGGACGCCTGCGGTCCTTTGGCTAGCCTGAAGGACCGCCAAGGCATCGTCGATCTGCCGCAGTTCGCGCAATGAATCGGCTAGTTCAATGCGNNCGCAGCGCCGCGCGGTAGTCGATGATTGCGTCATCATATTTTTGATAATCATAATGGATCAGGCCTGCCAGTCGCAGCGATCGATAATCGGTCACATCCAGTTCGGCAACTTGCCGCAAATGTTTTACGGCCAAGCCCATCGCGCCCGTGTCATAATAAATCGCCCCTAGCCAGCGGTGTGCCCGAAGGTGATCCGGATGAGACTTCAGTGCGCCTTGAAATGCTGCGATTGCCTCGGTCCAACGTCCTTGAACGCGAAAGACTTCGCCCGCAATCACATAAGCTTCGGCTTCCATCACCGGCACTCGCGAAATTTGCTCGGCGGCCGCGAGTGCCTTGTCGGGTTGCCCTTTTCTGATCATCGTAAATGCTGAGATCGCATCAGCCATGACGGCAAACACAGGGTGTTTGGCCAATTGGGTTTGCAGTTGCGCCGCTTGATCAAAGTCGCCTTCGTCCAGCGCAGCGATTGCGCGGCGATAAAGCTTTCCCTCGGGCTCCCTGTCGATCGGATGCGACGAAGCTGGCGAGAGTTGCGGCGCTGATTGCGTCTGTTTGTCGGATGCTGGCGGACTGGCAACCAAATCATCCGCCGCGATCCTGGCAGTGCCATTTTCGCTCGTCGAACCACCGGACCGTTGGCTTGCCGACTCGGGCAGTTCCGCTGAACCACACCCCAACTTCAGAATCAATACTGATACGAGCACAGCCGTTAACAAAACGCGGATCATCAAAGATTTTGGCATGTTGCTGATGTGCTTTCTTAATTCGTTTCGTTCAACTGCGTCGGGTCGAGAACAAACTCCGCATGCCCTTCGACCCAGACATTGTTCGTTGTGGGTGAAGGCAATGGATATCTTTGGATTATGCCCGACGGCCAGCGAACCTCAACTAGCGACTGATCATCGGAATCACTCTGGTTCTGGTCAGGCAAAAGTAATCGGAGCCGCCTGTCGCTGTGCGACAGGTAACTGCTGCCCGATGTGACGCAGTGAAGTTGTTCGCTTTGGCCATGCAGTACCCGCACCGTCGCACCAACGGCATCGCGATTGGAGTCTCGACCGACAAGCTGGACCAACGCCCAGCGGGGGTGCGGGGGTGTTGCGCCTTGCAAAATCGCGGCAGGCTCCTCCAGGTGCGTAAACACCAGATCCCAACTGCCATCGTTGTCAAGGTCGGCGTAGGCCAGTCCCCGGCCGGTAAACTTACCAGCGAAATAACCCCTTGTCTCAGGCTGTAAGAAACGGCCATCACCTCGATTCATCAACAGCAAAGGTTGTTGGGCAAAAGGTGTATCGGGCGAGTGATAGGAGACGTGACCATTGCTGACCACAATATCCAAATGGCCATCCAGATTAAGATCGATTAATACGGTCCCAAAGCCGACATAAAGGCCTTCGACCGCCGCTAAACCGACGCTGCGACTGATATGAGAAAACAATCCCGATCCATCATTGCGATACAGCGCGAACAGCTCACGTTCAAAGTTGGTTACCCACAAATCTGGCATACCATCATTTGTCAGATCCTGTAAGGCGACACCCATACTGCCGGTATTCACGCCCGACGGATCGCCAGAAACGCCAGCTAAAATCGCGGATTCACGAAACTTGCCTTGGCCGTCATTGAGATAAAGAAAATTGTCGGTTGTGTCGTTGGCGACATAGAGGTCGGTCGCGCCATCAAGGTTGATATCTCCTGCGACCACACCAAGTCCCTTGCCGCCATCAACCAATCCGACTTCCTGATTTGACGAACGAAAATCACCGTTGCCATCATTAAAATAAATGACGTCAGAAACGCCTCGAAACTCGCGCGGCGCACAGACCTCACGCGGTACACCTCGTGCACCTCGACAATGCGGATGATTTTCCCACGACCAATCGACATAATGGGTGACGTAAAGGTCAAGGTGGCCATCGCCATTGAAATCAGCCCAAGCGAGGCTCGTGCTCCAAGGATGGCTTTCGTGAGTTACCAGTGTTTTGAAAGATTCAAAAGTTCCGTCGCCCTGGTTTCGCAGCAACTGAACGCCTCCGTAGCCACTGATCGCCAAATCAGTCAAGCCATCGCTATTAAAATCACCGGGAAAAACCCCATGATTATAGAACTCCGATGCCTCAGTCGCGGCCCCGCCGGTGCTGTCGCGGAAGGACCAACTTCCCAGATTTCGGAAAAGTCCGCATGGCCGCCCCACCACCGTTCGGTCGGCCAATGAACCACCGCCAGCGAACATCAAGTCGACGTTTCCATCGAGATCGTAATCGAACGCGGCGACTCCGCCACCGAGGGACTCAATGATCGCATACTCACCCGCGGAACGCCCGCTTTGAAAAGAAAACTTCACCTCCGTTGTCGATGTCACGTCGATAAAGTGGTCCGGCGGTGCAGAAGACGCGGTTGCTTGAAGCGGGTCGTTTTGGTCTTCGGTAACGATATCGCCAACCGACTTGACATTCGCATCGCTGCGGTCTGTCGGGCGGCACCCACACACGATCAACGACAATGCGACCACTAGCAATCGCCGGCATCCCCAACGCAACAGAGCCGTGGGCGACCCACAGACGCTGTGCAATGATTCGCGGCGACCGCAGACGCATCGCTCTCGCCTACGGTTGAACCTCAGCGTGAGCTGACTTTGCACGTTGCTTATCTCCGGTGGTGGTCATGAACAGGATCATTAGCAATGCCAATATCGCCAGCCACAATGCTAGAATCGACGAACCGATCGGCGGAAAATCTTTCGTGCTCTGCTGTGGCATCACAATGGAGACTGCAATGGGAATCAGTAAGCCAGCAACGATCGCGGCCAGAGGCACGGTAATGGCCTTTGCCTTTGAGTCCGCTATGCCCAGCAGCAACAATCCCACCAATGTCGGCAGCGTGACCAAAAAACTTGCTAGTGCAAAGACCATAACATCACCCGATAAAGATTCTCCGGCGTGCCCCAGCAACGGCAACTCGACGCCGGTGTTTAGCCAACGACGTAGTTCCGCGGTTACGAAAAATGCGAGAGCACCCAAGCCCAGCCCGCCAATGACCCCAGTGGCCAGCGTTCGCCCAGGCTTACCCGTTCCCGATCCGACGATCATCAACAGCGGGGCAAGCCCGAACCCGATGCCCAGGACAGCAAAGTAGATCAAGCCGTTTTTCCAATAGATCTCCCGTTCGATTTCGGCCAGCCTCTGTTTCATCGCATCGGGGCTGTACATATCGACTCCCCGCAGTTCCGTAGGGATCGCATAAGGCGTCGAAAACACCGTGTTGATGCCCCATGCCA
>DNWZ01000765.1:24886-32986 GCA_003506095.1 Planctomycetaceae bacterium
GCGAAGGTTCTGGTTGTGCGCTTGCCATGATAGATTTCCACGAGAAGAAAGAAGCCAGCTCAAGCACGACACTTCGATAGCCAATGCTGTACTAACCGCCTTACGGGCTATCGCAATGGAGTTTTCAAGGATAGCGGAGTCGATACGAGTCCACAACGTCACGCCCGGCGATTTTACCGACCGCCAAACGGACGACGTGATCGACCTCGAAGAGAAGAACCTATATTGATTCTTCACCAAACGTTGCAAAGAGATTTCGTAGCGCTAGGCGTTCTTCATCGAATAGCGTTGACCGAATGGATGCAGGAACGATATCGGCGGNNCGAAGCCTGACGTTTGTTCAAAACCTTGGGCCGAGCGGATTTGGCCGTTTGCATCGATCATTTGTAAAAGAGAACCAGCGCGCGACCACTGGGCATGTTCGCTCACCGCGTAAAGGCTCGCAACATCATTGCCGCCTGCGGTTGCTTCGGCACGAATGGTATCGAATCCGCGAGCGCCGGCGTAATAGTCTCGCCCACTGATCCAGGCCGCCGCCTGCGATGCGCTCAGTGTATCGTCGCCAGGACTGTCATATAAGAATGCTTGGTTGTATCCGCCGGCGTTTGCAAATGCATAAACACGTTCGAATCCGTAGGCTAAACGGAACATGTTTTCGCCACGCAGGCTTGTGAACTGATGGCGAATGGCCAAGGTGTCATTACCTGGGCTGTCATATAAATACGCTGTGTCGCTGCCACCCGCGGTGCCGTGCGCAAAAACATTCGTCACGTTTTGGGCGACAAATGTGAATCCGGAACCGCGTAACGTCGACTCCTGGTGGCTCGATTCAAATGTATCGTTACCGGGCGAGTCGAACATCGTTACGCGTTCATTGCCGCCATTTCCGACGTATCGGATCGTTTGAAAATCGCTGAACGTTGCAGAAAGGCGTGTGTTTTGAAGTTCACCCCCGGGCGCTTCTTGCCCACTTGATGCGGCGCGTAGGATTACGCGATCGCCGCCACTGCCGCTGCTGATGATTTCCAACGCGTTGCTGCCTGTACCGCCTTGCACGATCAAGTTGTCGATCGGGCGATCGATCGCATAAACGACCGAATCGACCGTGATGCGAACATTTGTGGATAGGTCAACGGTAATCTGATTCGCATCGGCGGTGCCTTGGACCACTAAGGTTCGGTCGCCGGTCCATTGTAAGTGCGACGGTAGTGCAGGGGCACCGCTGTTGTCATGAGTATTGTTGTCGGGCGTTGGCGAATGGTTTCCCAGCAGTGATTCAATCGCGTTGAATAAGTCGATCCGATGATAGATCGCACCGGTGACCGAATCGGTTAAAGTTCGTGCGGTTTGACGCAAATGGTTTAGAATCGATTCGGGTGTCGCTTCCTGGCCGATCGACTCCATCGCTTGGCGAACCAGAACGCCTGCGCCGGCGACTTGAGGTGCCGCCATGCTGGTCCCCGTCGCGGTTTGAAAATCGTCGTTGCGTCCGTCGAATCCGTTCACATACTCGGGTACACTGCTAACGACGTTGCGTCCGGGCGCGGCGAAGACGCCGTCATCGCGCTGTGAAAAACTGCTGAGGTTTCCGTTGGTATCGACGCTGGATACCGCTGCGACCAAAGGGTGTGAAGCGGGATAGGCGAGCCAGTCGGGTCGAGAGGCCGTGAAGCTGTTGCCGGCCGCTGCAACGACCAGGACACCGTCCGAACGCAACTGCTGCAGTTCGTCATCCAAGCGTGTGAGCGCGGCACTGTTGGCATCAGCAAAAATGCCAAGCGATAAATTAACCGTGGTGATCGGATTCTCAAACTGCGTGCGGTTATCGATCACCCATCGTAGCGCCGATTCGATCCAGTCGATCCTACTGGTTCCGTTATCGTTGAAGACGCGTAAGCCTACTAAGTCGACACCCGGCGAGACGCCCTGATGAGCGTTGTAATCGCTGCCTATGATCCCGGCGACGTGAGTTCCGTGATAACCTGCCGGTCCATCATCATAAGGATTCGCATCGTTTTCGGCGAAGTCCCATCCGCCGACGACTCGGTATCCGGCGCCATAACCCACCAGTGGTCTGCCATTGGGATTCGGTTCGGAAAAGGCATAATGATCCCACGCGATACCGGTATCGATCACCGCGACGGTTTGACCGCGGCCGTCGATGCCGAAAAGCTGGCGAATCGCGGCGGCGGCATCGAGCGGTGATTGGACCTGCCCCAATGTTTGCAAGGCTTGGGGTTGAGCAAGCTGGTCGATCCAAGGAACCGCTGGGCCGACCGGTTGGGCCGTTTCGGTTTGCGGTGCCAACAATCCGGTCAATTCAATGTTCGCCGCGACGTTCGACGCAGGCGAATGAGGCGCACAAAATGCACCGTCCATCGCGTCGACGATCCAATCGGCACCGAGGCTGGCGGATAAGGCTATGCGCGGCTCGAACCATTCGATTCGCGGCGTCGGCATCGCAACGTCGTCGTTGATTTCGATATTGTCGTTTGTACGGTTTGACACGGGTTCTGGCGGATCGAGTAGCCGGGTGGGGGAACGCAATGCGAGTTCAACGGCCAAGCTTAGGTTAAAAAACGCGTCGCAAAGTTTGGCGGGCTATCCGGACCTTCCCAAATCGGCCAGCGTCGTTAATGATCGACGATGTGTGAAAAGTAAGCGGACAGGGTTGTAACGAGCAGAGTGGTTTTGATGAGCGATGAATTGAGCGCCCAGGAGATCGGTAAGGCGTTGCAGGTGGCGATCGAAGCGGCGTCGGCAGGCGGAAAAGTATTGATGAAATACTTTCGCGATGGTGTTGTGATGCGCGACAAATCGGCTGGCGGTGGATTGAGTTACGATCTGGTTTCAGATGCAGATGAAGAGTCAGAGCAAGCGGTCGCGAACTGTTTGCGAGCCGCGTTTCCCGATCATGAATTGATGGGCGAAGAGAACTTGGGGAAATTGGTCGACCCGACCAAGTGTGATCACTTGTGGGTGATCGATCCGTTGGATGGTACGAACAATTACGCTCACCGATTACCACATTTCGCGGTCTCGATCGCTTACTACCATCTCGGCCGTCCGATTGTCGGTGTGGTCTTCAACCCGGTTAGCGAAGATTGGTATACCGCCTCGGCGACGATCGGGGCGTGTCACAACGGCAAGCCGGTGGCGGTTTGCAAGTCAAACAGTCTGGCGGAATGCTTGGTTGGTTGCGGTTTTTACTATGACCGCGGCGAGATGATGCGATGCACGTTGCGAGCGATCGAAGATTTTTTCTCGCACCACATTCATGGCATTCGTCGTTTCGGGACAGCGTCGTTGGACCTTTGTATGGTGGGCTGTGGCCAGTTCGGCGGTTTTTTTGAATATCAATTGTCGCCGTGGGACTTTGCCGCTGGCAGGCTGTTTGTCGAATTGGCGGGCGGCAAAGTGACGACCAGCGATGGTCGGCCGCTGGGGCTTGAAAAGACGGGGTTATTGGCCAGCAATGGTGTGCTGCATGATTCAATGCTTGCAATCACGCGTCGACATCATCCGTGACGCGGTGGTTTTTGTTGGACGGCGGACGGCACACGGTGTGTGCCCGCTACTTTAGGAAATCTTTTGCGGGTGTCACAACCTGCCTAAAGCTCATCGTCATCAAAGCCGATACTTGCTTTACGCGCGATCACGTTTGTGGTGTTGAGCGTCGTTTGCTGCAATTCGCTGCTTAGCCAAAGGCTATGGTCCTATGAAACCGTTGCTACCTTGCGATCAACCTTGCCGGATTCGCTTTTCCATTGTCGCCGATCGATTGTCGGCCGGTTTTTCCAGTGCAGCCCGGGGCATCGCGAAAGTCTCGCAGATGACCGCACTTGCCGCCGTGGTTGTCAGTGGCGGCGTGTTGGCCGGTTGTACGATTCCGTCCGATTGTGGCGATTTGGATTATCCGACTTATGGCGGTGCTTGGCAGCGTACGCGTCGCGATTCGGGTCGCGTGGGCAGTGTCTTCGATCCCGCCGGGGCGCGGACTGCGACGCTTTCACCACGCGAATTGCCAGATACGGATGGCCAAACGCGATCGGCCCGAGACAGCATTCTGTCGACGCCGCCAGATTCACTGCGGGGGCCTGCCGATGGTACCAAAGCGGAGGACGACCCGCTTCGCCAGCCATCGCCGTCAGATAAAAACAATGCTGATAAACTGCGAGACTTGCAACTGGACGATATCAACATTCAACGCGGTTCGCCCGTGCCACGCGATCTCAATTGACCGAATCACGAACCCCGCCGCCTGATCTCGTTCCAAGCTTGCGAAAACAGGCGCGCTCATTAGGGTTCGATCTTTTTGGTATTGCCCCCGCAGTTTCGCCGCTCGGTTTCCACCGCTTGATCCAGTGGGTCGACGCGGGATATGCGGCGGAAATGAATTACTTTGCCGATCGCATCGACGCTTATGGCGATCCCGGCAAGGTGCTTGACGGGGCGGCCAGTATCATCGTGCTGACTTATCCTTATCCATATTCTGACGATGCCTCCCCGCCGCCTGCTTCGCGTCCAAGTGCCAGGATCGCTCGATACGCCCGGATTGCCGCCGACTATCACGACGTGATTCATCCGTTGTTGAAGCAGTTGAAGCAGACGATTTTCCAAGCTTGTCCCGCTGCGTTGTCACGCGGAGTGGTCGATACGGCGCCGTTGATGGAACGCGAGTTTGCGTCGCTGGCCGGATTGGGCTGGGCCGGCAAGAATTCGCTGCTACTGAATAAAAATCGTGGCAGCTATTTTTTCTTAGCATCGATTCTTACAACATTGGTGTTACCCTATGACCAACCGCAGGAAACCGCCCACTGTGGAACCTGCACACGATGTCTCGATGCGTGTCCGACCGACGCGTTCGCTGCGCCGGGTGTTGTCGACTCGAGGCGATGCATCAGTTACTTGACGATCGAGCATCGCGGACCGATTCCGCTGCAGTTTCGCACTTCGATCGGCGATCGATTGTTTGGTTGCGATATCTGTCAGGAAGTTTGCCCCTGGAATGATCGTGCCGAGCGATTGAAGAAACTTGGCTCGGATGCAAATGAATCGGCCGATCCTGCGGGCCGAATCGACTTGATCGATTTATTGTCGATGGACGACGCGGCGTTTCGCGTCGCGTTTCGCCACACGCCGATGTGGAGGCCGCGAAGACGCGGTCTTCTTCGCAATGCAGCGATTTGCGCCGGGAATGCAAAGGACCAACGCAGTGCCGAAGTCTTATGCCGATTATTGTCTGACGCTGAACCGCTGATTCGCGGTGCGGCGGCTTGGGCGCTCGGTCAGTTGGGTGGACGGCAGGACGCTTTGGCCAAGCAATTGGCTGTCGAACTCGATTCGGAAGTCAGGAAAGAAATCGAGTCTGCACTCGGTTTGTCAAACTAATCAGCTTATACAAGTCGGCCATGTGGTTGAGCACTCAAGCTATCATTTCAATTTTTTCTGAAGGAACATGGCACGACCCATTTCCGGGTTCAGTTGATAGCCTTCGAAACCGAATTTCTTATAGACGTGCTGTGCCGCGTGATTGCCCTCCAACACTTCGAGCGTAAGCTTACAGCAACCTCGTTCCGCTGCGATCGACTCCGCTTTTTCAAGCAATAATCGGGATAGGCCTCGCCCTCGAAACGATGCGACCACAAAAAGATCATGGATGTTGAATGTTGGTTTACAAGCAAATGTTGAAAAGCCCTCGAAACAAATTGCCATTCCCGCCGGTTGGTCATTTGCCCACGCGACAATCACACAACAGTCATTTCGCTGGCGGAGTGCATGAATAAGATTCGATTTTGTGAGCGCCGGAAGTGCTTCTCCGCCGCCCATGATGTCTTTGGCATAATCATCTAGCATCGCAACGATGACGATGGCTTGGTCGGAGGCGTTCAAATCTGCGACAGTGATGTTAAACATGTTATAAGGTCAGTATTGCCAGGACAAACAAAGGCGGTGGCGGATGGACGATTTAATCGATGGACGATTGGTGGAACAATGCGAGGCGGTCGTGCGCGATCGTATGTCTGGGCAAGCGGCCGGGCATGCGATGGATCATGTATTGCGGGTGTTGGCTTCGGCGCGAGCGATTCAGGCTGATGTGGGGGGTGATTTGTGCGTGATCGAGTTAGCCGCTTTGTTGCACGATGTCGGCGATGCAAAATTTCATGACGGTGTCGAGCGAAGCGCCGAGTTTGCTGTTCAAATTCTGGGCGATTTAGGAGCGAGCGAAGGTGTGATTGGACACGTTGCTCATATTGTCGACAACATTTCGTTTCGCAAGGGCGTCGCCGGCAAGGATCTTTCGTTGGAAGGCAAGATTGTGCAAGACGCCGATCGGCTGGACGCCCTGGGAGCAATAGGAATCGTTCGGACGATTGAGTACGGCGCAGCGGTCGGCCAGCCCTTTTATTTGGCGGATAAAGGTTGCCCGAAACCGAGTTCGGAAAAGACCGGTGTGAGTCATTTTCACGAAAAACTGTTCAAGCTGAAGGGATTGATGAACACGGATGCCGCGCGTCGACTGGCAGAGCAGCGAGAGGCTTTCATGCGATTGTTCTTGGAGCAGTTTTATTGTGAGCATAGAGGGGAGGTGTAAGGAGTGCTTTTATGAATCTCACTTTCGGCGGTGTCGGTTGATTGAGTATTGAAAACCGATTGAGGCCATCGGATGGCCCTGTATCGAGGACGGAACTCGGGAAAACCGCACGGACGGGCGATCGCGGATGAGTATCGGCAGGCGGGAAACGAGCAATTCACGGCGTCGCCGGCTGCTGGTTTACCAAAACAGTCGTGAAGAAATTGCGGAAACTGCGGCGGACCGGCGGCAGTTTGAAAAATTGCGTGAGGCGCGTCGACCAACAGCGATTTATGGCACGAGCGTCAATCGCATGCTGCGGGGACGTTGGTTTTCGCTGGTTCCCGTGCGAAGGCGGGCGATGACGGGGGCCGCGCTTGCTGTCTTTGGCGTCGCAGCGCTGCTTTGCTTGGGCCACTGGGCCGCCGTTGTTTGGCAACCGCTAGCCTACCGGCCCGAACTGGCTAGGCCGTTTCGTTTGGATCGGCCAGACAGTTTCGGGGCTTGGGTTCGGGCGGCATTTCTTGCTGCTGCAGGCGGTACATCGCTATTGATTTACCAGCTTCGTCGTTATCGCAACGACGACTTTCGCGGCAGTTACCAGATTTGGCCACCGGTGATTGCATTGATGTTTGTGGCCAGTTTAGACGCCGTCTGCCAACTGGTGCCGTGGGGCGGCGAGTTGATCGAATTGGTGATGGGCCGCCGCGTGGCGTTGGCCGGCAGCGACTGGATTCGCATTGTCTTGACGGTAGGCGGCATTGCGTTGGCGATGCGAATGGTCGCCGAAGTTCGTCATTCGAAACTTGCGATCGTAGCGATTTCTTTGGCGATTTTGGGTTTTGCAATCCCGATGGCCTCGCGCTGGAACATGTTTGCAAGCGATACGCCGGTGCGTTGGTTGATGGTAACTTCTGCCCCCATGATGGCATCGGCGGCGCTGTGGGTCGCCTGCGGAGCGTATTTGCGAAAGCTGTTTCGAGAAGTCCGCAAGATGGACGCTGAAGACACGCTCAGCATTCGGGTGGAGCAGTGGAGGGAACGGTTTGCGGCGATGCGATTGGCAGCCAAACGCGACAAAACAGAAGCGGCTGAAACTGCGAAGCAGGGGAAGGCTGTTCGCAAACCGGTCAAGGCAAACGCCAAGAGAGCACAAAAGCCAGACGCGGCCGCGGATCAGCCACGCCCCGCGCCGTCAAGCGTTGTGACTGCGGCTGGGAATGTGGCTGGGAATGTGGCTGTGGCTGCAGAAAAGCCGGCGGCGGTTACCAGCAGCGACAAAAGCGAGCCAAGCGAAGGGCCACAGGAAGGGAAGCAATCGCGGTTTTCGCTCCGTTTTTGGCGACGCAGCCAGGATGCGAATGTCAACAGCGGCGAGCCGAGCGATGCCGTCAAGCGTGGTCAAAAGGTGCAACCGGTGGTGAAGCCGGATGTGGTTGCCGCGTCGACCGTCGCGAAGGCTCCGGCCCCCCTGGCAGTCAAACCGGTTATCGCTAACACCCAGCCGACTGGCAGCGATAACGCGA
>DNWZ01000076.1 GCA_003506095.1 Planctomycetaceae bacterium
TCGCGGCGGGCGAGGTAGTCGTTCACGGTAATGACGTGAACGCCTTTGCCTTCGATGGCGTTTAAATACGCAGGCAGCGTAGCGACCAAGGTTTTACCTTCCCCGGTCACCATTTCGGCGATCGTGCCGCTGTGCAACACCATGCCGCCGATCAGCTGCGTGTCGTAATGACGCATGCTTAAAAAACGCCGACCGCCTTCGCGACAAACCGCGAATGCCTCTTCCAGAATGTCATCCAGATCTTCGCCGGCGCGCAACCGCTGGCGAAACTTCTCCGTCTGCTCCTTCAACTGGTCGTCGCTCATCGCCTGATATTTCGGCTCCATGACACCAATTCGCTGGGCACGCTCGCGCATGCGTGCAACCTGTCGCGCGTTGCTGCTGCCGAAAATCGCCGTGATCGTGCGTTCGATCGAGCCAAAGAATCCGCCGAAAAGCAGTCCAATGACGTCCCAAATTCGTTCAAAAAATGACATTGCGTCGTTGCTTAATTAGTAATCGTCAGTATCGAACACACCGAGCACCTCGCGGAAAACTCCGTCAAATGCGATTGGGCACCCGTGCCATCTCTAAGGCTACGTGTTTGGGCAAAATGGGTCAACGCCGATCAAAAAATGCGGGCATTTCTTTGATAGGCGGGTTTAGGGGCAGCACTGCAAGGGTGCCACTACTTTAGAGCCGAACGGCTAGGCCGGCGGCTCGCATTGCTTCCTTGGCCTGGGCAATCGTGTATTGCCCAAAATGAAAGATGCTGGCCGCCAGGACGGCATCTGCACGTCCGATTTTGACAGCGTCGACCAAGTGCTGTGGGCCACCAGCTCCACCGCTGGCAACGACGGGGATCGAAACCGCACGGCTGACGGCTTCGGTGATCGGCAAATCGTAGCCATCGCAGGTGCCGTCGGCGTCCATGCTGGTCAGGACAATCTCGCCTGCCCCCAATTTCTCGACTTCCTCTGCCCACGGCACGGCTTCCAGTCCCGTTGGCGTTCGCCCACCGTTGATGTGGACTTCCCAAACTTCACGCCCATCGCGGTAAACTCTTTTCGGGTCAATATTTACCACAATGCACTGGCTGCCAAAACGTTCGGCCGCCTTCCGGACAAAATCGGGGTCCTTGCAGGCTGCTGAATTGATCGAAACCTTATCGCAACCAGCGGCCAGCAGGCTGCGAATGTCGTCGATCGTGCGAATCCCTCCGCCAACGGTCAGCGGCATGAACACTTGCTCGGCACAGCGACGGACAACATCGGCCATAATGCCGCGATCTTCATGGCTGGCCGTGATGTCCAGGAACACCAATTCGTCGGCGCCTTCGTCTTGGTACCGTTTGGCCACTTCGACCGGATCGCCCGCGTCGCGCAATTGAACAAAGTTGGTCCCTTTGACGACGCGACCTTCACGGACATCAAGACAGGGGATGACTCGGGTAACCAGCACGGCAGCGTTTCTTAAAAAAGCAGGATTGTCGGGGCTCGCGGACGATCAAGTTTCGAACTTGGCAAAAATCATTCGTCCGGCATTGGTTTGCAAAATGCTGGTGACCGTTACATTCAATTCTCGTCCGATGTGGTGGCGTGCCCCTTCGACAACGACCATCGTTCCATCGTCAAGGTAACCAATCCCCTGATCGGCTCCCTCGCCCGGTTTGATGATCTTGGTCATGAACACTTCGCCCGGCAAAAGCCGAGGTTTAAGGGCGTTGGAGATCTCGTTCAGGTTGATCACGGGCACGCTGTGAATCTGGGCAACCTGGTTGAGATTGAAATCGCCCGTAACGACCTTGCCTTCGAGGTGCTTGGCCAACAGAACCAATTTCATGTCGACAGGATGGCCGGCCAATTCGGGCAGATCACGATCAAAAATCTGTAAATCGACCTTCGGATCGGACCGCAGGCGATTGAGAATGTCGAGACCACGACGGCCCCGCTGGCGACGAAGTTTATCGCTGCTGTCGGCAATGGCTTGCAATTCTGCCAATGCAAATCGGGGCAAAATCAGTTGGTTGTCGAAAATCTGAGTTGCAACGAGGTCTTCGATCCGTCCGTCAATGATCACGCTGGTGTCAAGGATCAGCGGCTTGAACCCCTTCGCGTCGCGGACAAACTCCACGTAGGGGATCAGGAAGCGAAAATCGTCTTTTGTCTGGATCAAAACACTGATACAGACATAACAGGCAATCACGGCCGTCACCAAAATCACAGACCCCGCGTTGCCGGTCCGATCGAGCATCGGGGCCGCAGCGATGCTGAGGATGTAAGTGAGCAGCATGCCGACCAAAAGTCCGAAATAGACTGCGGAAATCGTATCAATACGCTTTCTAGGTGCGTAGATGTCGCCAACGATGACCAACGACGCCAGCCCCATGACAGATAAAAACACCAGCCAAGGAACATGCGAACTGCTACCTTCGGGCAAGGATGCGTTGATGATTGCCGAAACGCCACCGGCGCAGATCAGGAAGATGCAGCGAAGAATTATAAGAGCCATGATGGCGGTCAGTTTAACGCAAATCGATCCGATCGCCCCAGGGGGCAAGCGGTTCTGGTGGATGATATAACGAGATTACGGTTGATGACGTAACGATTCTGCAGGACCTTCGTACACGCAGGGGGTGGCGTTACAGCCATCGATTGTCGGTAAGCCTACGTGGGCCGGCACGATTCAGTTGCCAGAATTCCTCGCCCTCGGTCTTACGGAGTTTCATCGAATTCTTTTTTGTAAAACGATGAACAACCCAAACTGAACAATCGTCGCCCCCTGTGGTGAAAGATCGTTTTCTCCGCTACAGTAATGGGCCTTAACGATTTTCCATTGCACCACTAACCCATCGTCGCACTATGGCCCGTAAGGTCGTCAGCCGAAAAGATAAAGCCGCCGAAATCGAGGCAGCAGCAGCGAAAGAAGCCGCAGCGCCCGTAAAGAAGACGACAAAAAAGAAGGCTGCTCCGCGTAAGGCGAAGGTTGTTGAAGACGTTCGCAAGAAACTTTATTGGGGTGTTTTCAGCCAAAACCTGAAGCGAGTGGCCGTTTTTGAGTTCGATCAAAAAGACGAAGCAGCTGCCCGGGCAGAAGAACTCAGCAAGGGCGGAAAAAGCCCCCACTTCATCCAAAAGGTGAAGGAAGAGATCCAGTTGGAATAAGCCGCTTTGGTTTCGCTTGCTCTCCTGCGACTCACAAACAGCTTTGTCGGGTTTGATTCAACCGTTTGCTCACCTCTCATCCTGGCAAAGGACGCAGCATGTTCGATCGAATTGTCGGTTTTTCTAAAACCCTTCCAGGCTCATTAGCGGTCTGCATCGCGTGCGTTGCTTCCGCGATTGCCTTGCCCACTAGCGCTGCGGAGTCGCCGCTGGATCAGTACACCGAACAGACGTTTATCGCCCCCGATGGGCAAAAACATCGATATCGACTGATGTTCCCGGTCGGTTACGAGCAGAAAGCCAATAAGAAATATCCTTTGGTTTTGTTCTTGCACGGTGCCGGTGAACGTGGCGACGATAACTTTGCCCAACTGAAACATGGTGCGGCGGAGTTCGCGCGAGCGGATCGCCAGTCCGAGTATCCGTGTTTTGTTCTGGTCCCCCAGGTTCCCAAAGAACAAAAGTGGGTCGACGCCGACTGGAGCCAATCCGAAGGCAACGGGACCTTCCCTGACTCGCCCTCTCCCGCCTTTGCCGCGGCACTGGGTGCAGTGAAAAGCTGGATCGATTCAGGAGACGTCGATCCGAGTCGGGTTTATGTAACCGGTTTATCGATGGGCGGTTATGGCACTTGGTACGCTGCCGCTGCCGCGAAAGACGTCTTTGCCGCAGCCGTGCCGATTTGCGGCGGGGGCGATCCAACCTGGGCGAAACGGTACGAAGGAATGCCGATCTGGACGTTTCACGGCACCCAAGACAAAGCGGTGCCAGTGGGCCGATCGCAAGAAATGATCGAAGCGCTTTCCAAAGTCGGCCACAAACCCGAAGCGATCTACACCCCGTATGAAGGTGGTGGCCACGACGTTTGGACCGAAACTTATCGGCGTGACGATCTTTTCCGTTGGTTGTTTTCCCAACATCGGTCCGCCAAGTGATCCCCAGCGACATCGACAAGGCGGCTGTGGATGCGATAGCGCAAAGGTTGCCCAATATTGCCAATTCCACGCGGCGATGGCCTGCGGAATGGGAACCGCAATCTGCTGTCTGGTTCTCCTGGCCGCACAACGAGGAAACTTGGCCAGGTCATTATTCGCGGATTCCCGACGCGTTTTCAACACTCGTTCGCGCAGCTTGCCAGTTCGTACCGGTGAAAGTTTTGGCGGCCGGAAATCTAGCGCAGCCAGCAACCAAGCACTTCGGACGTTCGGACCGAATCGAAATCGTCGATATCGCCACCAACGATTGCTGGATTCGCGATTACGGGCCAACATTCGCATGGGAAGGCGACGAAGTGATTGGCGTTGATTGGCGGTTCAACGCCTGGGGCGGAAAGTATCCGCCATGGGACGACGACGCGGCTGTAGCAAAAAAAATCTGCGATCTGGTATCGATTCGTTGCCAGTCCAGCGAGATGGGACTCGAGGGCGGCGCGATTGAAGGTGACGGAACTGGGCGACTGCTGACCACGCCAAGCTGTGTCGAAACCGCGACAAGAAACCTCGGCTGGTCACGTCAAAAGATTGCCGCTGAACTTCACTCGCAACTCGGGACCACCGAAATCGTCTGGATCGATGGCGGCGGCCTCCAAGGGGACGATACCGACGGGCACATCGACCAACTAGCCCGCTTTATCGATCCAGAAAATGTTCTGTGCGCCGTTTCAAGTGATCCCGCGGATCCGAACCAGCTCGGGCTTGAGCGAAACTTTAAACNNGAACAGACCACGCCGCGAGTCAAGATTCATCGACTCCCAACGCCGCCGCCACGCTACATCGGCGACGCACGGGTTCCCGAAAGCTATTGCAATTTTCTCATGCTCGGTGCCGCAGCCGTGCTTACCCCAACCTTTCGCCAACCGGCGCACGACGCGGCAGCGCTCGGCCTACTAGGCGAACTGTTGCCCGGTCGCGAGATCATCGGCGTCGATGCTTACGACTTTGCATGGGGCTTGGGCGCATGGCATTGCGCCAGCCAACAGCAGCCGGCGCCGCCTAAACGCGGATAAGAAACTGCCGGCTTTAAATGCCAAATCGACTATCATGTTCGGTTGACGCTGCCGACATCGCCTCCCTCTTTCCCACCGATCCTCTTATCCGATCAAGACCGATGCGCATTTCCTTTTGCCAATTACCTCAAGCACTGCTGGCTCTTGCCCTGATCAACGCAATCGCCATTTGCCTGCCGATCCAGTTCACCTGTGCCGACGAACCGTTCATTCCGCGACGCCAAAATCAACCACCCGGCCCGCCGCTGACGCCTCAGCAGGCTCTGGAAAAAATGGTCGTCCCCGATGGCTTTAAAGTCGAATTGGTCGCTAGCGAGCCAGACCTGATGAACCCCGTCGCAATGGCATTTGATGATCGCGGCAGAATCTATGTAACGGAAAGCTTTGAATATCCGCGACGCGAACCGGGACCGGGACGCGACCGCATTAAAATTCTAGAGGATACCAATGGCGACGGACGAGTCGACTCCGTCAAAATCTTTGCCGAAGGTCTCAATATCCCTTCTGGTATCGCGGTCGGCCACGGAGGTGTTTGGGTCGCCAATGCGCCAGATCTTTTATTTCTAGAAGATACCGACGGCGACGACAAAGCGGATAAACAAACCGTCGTTGTAACCGGTTTTGGACGCGACGATACTCACGAATTGCCAAACGCACTAACCTGGGGCCCTGACGGGTATCTTTACGGATTGAACGGCGTCTTCAATCGCAGCATCGTCAAACAAAATGGCAACACGTTCGATTTCACTTGCGCGATGTTTCGCATCGACCCGGCGACGCATCGGTTCGAATTGTTTTGCGAAGGAACCAGTAATCCTTGGGGCATCACGTTTGATCACGAAGGCGAAGCATTCATCAGTGCCTGTGTGATCGACCACCTTTGGCATTTGACCGAATCGGGCTATTACCATCGCCAAGGCGGCCCCTATCCACCACACACGTGGAAGATCGACTCGATCGTTCGACACAAGCACCAGATGGCTGCGTATTGTGGAATCGAATTCTTTGACTCGCCTGCTTATCCGGCCAACTTCCGTGACAAGCTTTATATGGGCAACATTCATGGCGGATGCATCAACGTCGATTCGGTTGCACGAACTGGATCCACCTATCAAGGTACAGGACATCCCGACTTTCTAACCGCCAACGATGTTTGGTTCATGCCGGTCGCACAAAAGGTTGGCCCCGACGGATGCCTTTATATCCTCGATTGGTACGATCGTTATCACTGCTATCAGGACGCAAACGCCGACCCCAAGGGTGTCGATCGCGGTCATGGCCGATTGTATCGGGTCGTTTATGAGAAACGGCCTGAGATCGAATATACGGATTTGTCAAAACTGAATCATTCGCAACTGATCGACCTGCTGGTTCACCCTAACATCTTCTATCGCCAACGCGCATCGGTAATCCTGGCAGAGCGTTTGCAATCTCGCGACGACGACGAAGCGAAACAAACGGTCGCGGCGATGGTTTCGCGTTTGCTTTCCAGCCCCAAACCCGAATCGATTCAATTGCTGGCCACGACGCTCTCGTTGCGCAACGTTGATACCGATCGAATCTGTCGGCTCGCAGAACATTTCAAGGATCAACCCGATGCACTTGCGTGGTGCGTGCGATCGATGGGCGAGCGGTTGAAAGAAAGTGACCTGAAAGGGGCAATCGAACCGTGCAAACAACTGCTAACAACCGCAGCGTCCAGCAGTGACCCTCGCGTGCGACTGCAAGCGGCGATTGCCGCAGGAAAATTGTCGCCCGATCATCATGCCACCCTATCACCGACAAAAACCTTGATCGACGTGTTGCACGGATCGGTTGACGATGGATTGTTGCCGAAGATTGTCTGGCAAAACCTGCAGCGACGAATCGTTGCCGACCAATCCATGATCGTCCAGCGACTCGCCGCCGCCTCGCAGTCCGATTCGTTATTAGTCGCGATGTCACCGCGAATCGCGACCCGATTGTTGGCCGACGTCAAACCAGACCTCTCCGCACCCAATGACGCCGCCACGCTCGCTTCGGTGCTTGCGATTGCCGACTCCCTGGCCGGTCGTAACGGCTCAGCCGAAGGTGAAGTTTTGCGATCGGTATTGGCGAAGTTGCGAACCGGCGAGATCCGCGCCGCAGCGGCAAAAAAATCGTTAAACGATTGGTTGCTTCAATCCAAGTCGACTGGCGACTATCGCATGCAACTGGCAGCGTTTGCGGGTGATGCGGCCGCAATCCAACAGGTTGCCGCAACACTGCTCGATCGCGGACGATCGGCCGACCAGCGTCGCGAAGCACTCGAGACGATTGCGATTGTTAATCCGTTGTTGCTGCAACCGGCCGTATCCCAATGGATCACCGATCTGCAGGAAAACACCAAGGTGGATGATGGCTGGCGCGACGCATTGTTGTCCGCTGTCTTACGATACAGCGATGCCGAAACCCAACGCAAAATATTGACGACCTTGCCTCGTCTGCCGATTGGCGTTCGCACGATGGTGGCCGGACGTATGATTCAGCGCGACGTCACTGCGAAATTATTGTTGGCGGAAATCAGTTCGGGGGCACTGGCAAAAGACATGCTTGGACCCGACCAAATCAAACAGTTGGCGTCCAGCCCTGCGGCGGATATTCAAGCGAGCGTCAAAGAAATCTGGGGCTCCGTGCGAATGCAAGATTCCGCAAATCGACAAGCCGTCGTTCGCGAGATGACCGATTATCTGCTGAAGGACGCACATGGCGACGCGACCAAAGGTTGGGTTGTTTATGATCGCATCTGTGGCCAATGCCACAAAATGCATAGCCGCGGTTATGAGGTCGGTCCAGAGATTACTCGCAACGGACGCGGCAGTTTTGAACAATTGATCGTCAGCGTTTTTGACCCCAGTTTAGTGATCGGCGAAGCTTATAAGAGCGTTTCGGTTTTAACGTCCGATGGGCGGCTGATCAGCGGACTGGTGACAGAACGATCGGACCAGAGAATTGTATTGAAGGTCCAGGGCGGCAAGCTGGAAGTGATTCCCATGGATGAAGCTGATGAGATTCGTGACAATGAACAGTCACTGATGCCAGAGGGGCTTGAAACTCAAATGACTCGACAAGAAATGGCTGATCTGTTCGCGCTGTTATCGCTCGATCAAGCCCCGGAAACTTCGGGTTCCCAGGTCATCGCAGGAACACCCGAGGGTTTGCATGCCAAACCCTAATCGTCCAACGGCTCGCCGCTGAAAATGATCATGGTTCGATCTGTGCTGGCGCGATCACGCTTGCATCATCGGCTGAACCGGTCCACTGAGCGATTTCGCAACGGGTCGCCTGCCAACCGGCGTGAACCAAGTTACCCGATCGTTTTCCGGCTGCGGCATCACCCACCCACTGGTATCGCAATGGCGATGCGGACTCGGGCACTTCGACCGATTGCCCTTCGGATTGTGGCACAAGCGGCCGCACGTCAAAGATCCTTGCAATCGTTGCCCGACATTGTGACAAGCAAGGCCGCGCGGCCGCACCGACCTGTGCATCGGAATACTGGTCGAGCGGTTCTTGAACCAGATCGATCAATCGTGCTTCGCGCTGCAGCGTCGCCAGCAACGTCACGGCATCGTTGCGGATCGGCTTGGCCACAGCGGCAGGTGCAGACAGCGGTTTTTCGGGCTCCGATTTCGCCACCGGCGCCGGAATCTGTGGGACCGCTGCCGCCGCTCCAGCACCATCCAACAGAGCTTGAATCGCCTTAGATTTTTGGCTGTTAAACAAAGCCGCAAAAAACGCTCGAAAAGCGACGACAATCGACATGATGGCTGCAACCTGCGGTGATCGGGCGAAATCGGTTTGCGAAACCGCAATTCAAAACGCCCATAAGCTTTACGGACGCTGCGCAGCCGTCAAGGGTATTGCCAAACGCCGTCGATCCCACAGCCGCTACGGATTGGGATCCGGCAAGCTCGACTCGACAGGCACATGTGTCGCTGGCGTCGTCCCCGGTTGTGTATTGCTGGTCCCTTTTTTCGACATCACAAAGTATGCGGCAATGGAAATCAACAAAATGATCAAGATGATCGGATACGCCCCCATGACAAAAGCCAACGGTGCAGCCGGCTGCTGCTTTTCCATCAACTGCGGATCGCCGCGCATTTCCTCAGGTGAATCGACGATCGAATCAGGCTTGTCATCATTACTAGGTTTTACGGGTACTTGATTGCTCATCGAACCTTTTCCAATTCGGGTGTGAGATATTTATTGCCATATTCCTGCTGTTGCATTCATGTGGCCATAGCCCATATGCCGGGTTTGGTAATGGTCTAACTATCAAGCCATTGATTGAATACCTAGGTTTGCGGCCGAAATTAACGAAGTCGGATTTTAGCATCGCTAGCGACAAAACAGCGAGTGGAATGGACACTGCCCGATGGATGCCGAGCCGAAGAAGAGAATGCGAGATCGGGTACAGCAATTGCCTGCACGTCGAACGCAGTTGCTTGCACGTAGAACGTCGTGCAACGGATGACCTCTGAGCCTGGTCGATCAGGTGTCGAAATGAATTGCCAGCACCAGCAGCCGACCTCGCTGGCAGCCCCTTGATCACGATCGCCGATCGCTCGGCACAATCACACTTGGCAATCGCGAAAGAGTTGCTGCTGCGAAACGAAGGCGATCAGTTTGCCCAAAGGTTTGTCGCTAATGCCATTAGCAGAACGAGTGCGGGTGTTAGCTCAACTGCGCGCCGTTGCTGAAGTCGGCTCAGATCAGTTTCGCGAAATCATAGAAACCGCAGAAGAACTGGCCTTGGGACATTTGGCATCCGCCGAGGCGTTTGCAAACCGTTTGAATGAGCGAGAATGCGTCGATTGACCTAATATCAATCTTCATCACGTCCCGATAAGTGGCCGCTGCGGTTGATTGCGATATAAAGTCGCAGCATCATCAGAATGCTGGCCACTGAACCACATAATCCTAAAACACTAATTCGATGCAAACCAAAATGTGTCGGTTCAAGAAAGATCAGTGGCGGGACGTTCATCGACAGCATCAGCGCCGAACCGAGAAATAACGCACTGGAGATCAGCCCCAACACTAAACGGTTCACCGATGCGCCCAGGCGATGATGATTCATGTGGACGCTCAATTGCCCGCGTCTGGCTTGATCCAGCAGCCCAAGGATCTGGTCAGGGACGACTTCCATGAAGTATTCAGCTTCCATCACCATCCGCAAAGCCTGGCGAACGCGTCGGCGGGGGCTCAACCGATTCAGCGACGCCTTGCGAATGAATCCCGCCATGATCTCCAGCGCGTCAAAATCCGCGCTCAAAGCAGAGAGCGTTCCTTCCAACGAGATCATCATTTTCATCAGCATGGCTGACTGGGTTGGCAATTTGATTCCATGCCGATGCAAGACTTCGCCAAGGTCATTGAGCGCGCCGGTCAGATCAAAGCTTCCCAAATCTTGATGACCGTAGGTCGCAATGAACTCGGATACGTCCACTGATAACGCGGCTTCGTCAAGCGTTGGTGGAGCGTTGCCAGCACGCCGAACCAGTTGAGTCAAACGACTGCTGTCGCCGTTGCCGATTGCCATCAGCATCTCTTCGATCTGTTCGCGCAATCGCGTGTCGATCCGTCCGATCATCCCAAAATCGAGAATACCAACGCCACCGCGGGCCAACATCACAAGGTTGCCGGGGTGAGGATCGGCGTGAAAGAGACCATGGGTAAACAGCATTTGCATGTAGACGGTCGTGATTAACCTTGCGGCTTTTAATCTCGCTTCGCCGCTGAGCTGTTCGATGGCTTGCGAACGCGACAAATCTTGGCCTGTCAATCGTGTCATCACGATCACTCGCCGAGTACACAACGCATCGATCGGGCGCGGGATCTCAATCCCCTCGATGCCTGAGAGCAGATTAGCAAAGACGTGCAAGTTTTGTCGTTCGCGACCGAAATCGAGCTCGCGGCGCACCATCGGTGCCATTTGCTGGACCAGTTTCTGAGGCGAGAACGCGGCCAACCCTTCGACCTTCTCCGCCAGTACCGCCAATCCCTCCAAGACATCCAAGTCGCAAACCATCATCGCTTCGATGTTCGGCCGCTGGACTTTGATGACCACGTCGGTGCCGTCGGCCAAATAGGCTCGGTGAACTTGTCCGATCGATGCAGTCGCCAACGGCGTTTCGTCGAAATCGACAATGTCGGAATCGATCAGCGACCCCAGTTCCTCGCGGAGAGTCTTGCGAATCGATTGAGGATCGACCGCCGGGACGTCGCTGTGCAACGTTTTCAGCTCGTTGGCCATCGAAGCACCGACCAAGTCAGGCCGCGACGCAAGAATCTGGCCAAGCTTGATGAACGTCGGCCCTAACTCCGTCAGCGCCATCCTCACTCGGACTTCACGCGAATGCGAGGCTAGCGGCGTGCCCTGCGAGTCTTTCAGCCAATTTTGAAACGGTAATTGCGGAAACTGGCTCAGCCAATCGGCCAATCCGTACCGCTGCAGCACCGTCAGGATTTCTCGCCAGCGACGGAGGTTGCGGTACAGTTGCGGAATTGCCGTGATCTTCATCCCCTCAATCGTAACTATGATTCGCCAAGATTGAATGTCACCGATGCAATTAAGCCGCAAGGTAGCGTGGGCGAACAATCCATAAGTACCGCTGCGCCCGGTTGTTCCGTCGCCAACGCGGAACGACAAGTCGCTCGGATTCACTCGCTCCTGTTGGTGGTAGCGGTTGTAGTGATGCCCGGCTAGCTGCCGGGCGTCATCCGGCATCGGTGATACCCGAGACCGCTGCGATTGGGTTAAGCTAGGACGGTGCTGAACCTGTCCCGTCCGAACTCGCGAAATCGATCGCCCAGCGATCCTGCCGGAGTGGCTATGTTTTTGCCTTGTCATCGAAATCAACGACATCGCCCCCGCACGTCAGAATGCCGACGCGCCTCGAGTGACGCATTGAAAACCTGCTACGATCGCCTCGTCGCCGTTTTGACCATCAGCTCATGCCTGCTATTTGCAACGACCACAGATGCAGCCGAACGAATTCGATACAAGAACGCCAACGGCAAAGAAGTCGAAATCGTCGGCGAAGCAATAGTGACCGCACAGGACGGTGGTCAAATGATTTTAACCGATGACGGACATATGTTGATCGTCCAGCCCGAAACAGTCATCTCACGAGAAACAACCACAGAGCCGTTCACACCCGTCGATGATGCCGAAATCAGCCGCCGCTTGCTGGAAATCTTGCCCGACGGATTTGCGATCTACCGGACCAAAAACTATGTGATCGCTCACAATACAAATGAAGCTTATGTCCGCTGGGTCGGCAGCCTGTTCGAATCATTGCATCGCGGCTTTCATTCTTACTTTAAAAACCAAGGCATGACGCTATCCCAACCGCGATTCCCCCTGGTCGCGCTCGTTTTTGCCAATCGCCAATCTTTCGACCAATATGCGAAAGCCGAACTCGGTGACGCAGGCGGATCCGTGATCGGGTATTACAACCTCGAAACGAATCGGATGACCACTTTCAACGTACCAAATCCCGAACGTAACGTCGCTACGATTATTCACGAAGCGACCCACCAACTCGCCTACAACACGGGACTGCAAACTCGATTTGCTGATAACCCAATGTGGTTCAGCGAAGGATTGGCCGTTTTCTTTGAATCACCAAACTTTAACAACCCCAACGGCTGGAAAGGAATCGGATGGGTCAACACGGTCAACCTAGCTAGATTTCGCAGGTTTCAACTATCTCGTCCGCAAGATTCGTTGATCACGCTGTTTTCTGACGATCTACGATTCAGAAATGAAGCGACTGCAGAGAATGCGTATGCCGAGGCATGGGCTATGACTTATTTCCTAATTCGCACCAAACGAAAAGAATACTTCCAATACTTGAGAGAGCTCAGCGAATCCAAACCGCTGGTTCAACTCGATCGCCGCGAGCGAATCGAAATGTTTCAACGAATATTTGACACCGACCTGCCGTCACTGGATCGCCAATTTTTGCTTTACATGGCAAAAGTCAAATAACCCTCTTCTACCACCCACCTTTCGATCGTGTGACTTCGTTCCTATGCGTAAGATTCTTCTAAACGCCGGCTGGCTCTTCGCCGTCGCATTCGCCACCAACACCTCTTTCGCCGACGATTTTCCGACACCAATCAATACCGAGAAATCGAACCTCCGGCCGATGTCTCCCGACGAAGTGGTCAAGACAGCCACGTTACCCGAAGGTTTTCAGTTATCGGTTTTCGCTGCTGAACCCGATGTCCAGAATCCGATCGCAATCACAACCGATCACAAAGGTCGACTATGGGTCGCAGAAAACTACACTTGGGCTGGCAACTCGCTGGGAAATTATCGCACCGATTTGCGTGACCGAATCATTATCCTGGAAGATACCGACGGCGACGGGAAACATGACAAACGCATAGTTTTTTTAGACCAACTGACAAAGGTGACCAGTGTTGAAGTCGGCTTTGGCGGTATCTGGGTGATCGCGCTGCCGAATCTTCTGTTCATCCCCGACCGCGACGCCGATGATATCCCCGATGGCCCACCCAAAATTGTCCTCGATGGATTCAACGAAGATTCGGTCAGCCATACTCCGGCTAATGGCTTGCGATGGGGCCCCGATGGCTGGCTTTACGCAAGGCACGGAATCCTCGCCACCAGTTCGATCGGCATCCCCGGGGCCACACCATCGCAACGCATAAAAATCAATACGGGAGTTTGGCGCTATCATCCGGTTCGCAAAGAAGTCGATGCGGTGATGCATGGCATGACAAATTCCTGGGGGTTTGATTACAGCAAAACCGGCGACATGTTTTGCATCAATACGGTGATTGGCCACCTTTGGCATGTGATTCCCGGTGCACGAACAGAGCGGATGTTCGGCGTCGACATGAACCGCCGCGCTTATCAATTGCTGCCTCAAGTCGCAGACCACGTTCACTGGGATACCGGCGAAGTTTGGCACCAGGTACGCGAAGGTGTCAGCGATACAACACTCGCTGCGGGTGGTGGACATGCCCACATCGGGTTAATGATTTATCAAGGTGATAATTGGCCCGCAGCCTATCGCGACAAGCTCTTTACCCTGAACTTGCATGGCAAACGGATTAATTGCGATCGCTTAGAACGCAACGGGGCCGCGTATGTCGCAAGACATGAGCCTGACTTGGCCGTCTTTACCGATCCGTTTTTTAGAGCCATGGACCTGATCACGGGCCCCGACGGCGGCGTATTCATTGCTGACTGGAGCGACACAGGGGAGTGTCATGACCATGACGGTGTCCATCGCACCAGCGGACGAATCTACAAGCTTACTTATAAGTCCCCAACGCCTGTTACCAACCTCGATCTCAGCAAACTGTCCAATGCGGAACTCTTTCAGGCTCAATTGCATTCAAACGCTTGGTATGGTCGACAAGCACGTCGCATTTTGCAACAGCGTCGCTGGGCAGACGAAACATTCCATGTTTCCGCCGACGATTTACCCTTACCGGAAACCGCTGCCCAACAACTTGCACTCGCCTGGGCAAAACAGGCCGCTGGAATAAACGACCTGGATTCACTTTTTCAGTCGTCCGATGAAGTCCACAAAACCTGGGCAGTGCGATTTGCCGCCGATGACTTCAAAGCCGATGTCAAACTCGATGCAGAGATGATTCAACAATTGCAATCTGCGGTTCAAAATGATGCCAGTGGCATCATTTCGTTGTATGTCGCATCGGCCGCACAACGGCTAACTACGGTCGATCGATTGGAAATCGCTCGCTCGCTTATTCAACGTGCAGACCTGGCAAAGGATCGTTTTTTTCCGATCATGGTTTGGCTTTCCATCGAATCGGTTGTTGACCAAAGCGATTTCAATGTCGTGGATCTATGCAAGATTTCAAAACTGCCACTTGTGACTCGAAACATCGCTCGGGCAATCACAGAGTCGATCGAATCAGAGCCGCAAAACGTTGAACGGCTGATCGAGATCGCTTTGGATTATTCCGAATCATCGCCGGCTCAATCAACAGGCCGCGAAATCATTGTCGGGATGGCAGAAGCGCTTGCCGGTTGGAATCGAGCTGCTAGGCCGGCCAATTGGTCCAGCGATTGGAAGTCATATACGGCGGGCTCTAATGACTCCGATGACGAAAGCTTGCAGCAAGCCGTCACACAACTGAACATCGTTTTCGGTGACGGTCAAGCTATGGACCTTTTGGTGTCGATCGCTAAGGATGCTGCGGCCGCCCCACAGACGCGACGACAGGCGATCGCTGTGATTTCTCGCGCAAAAATCGCAGGTTTCGATTCTGTGTTGCTGAATCTACTGTCGGATCGAACCGTTCAACAAGAAACCTTGCAAGGGCTTGCTTTCTACGATTCGCCCGAAACGCCTGCGCGTGCATTAGCAATGCTGGGCACGTACTCCCCGGGTGCTCGCCAGGAATTGGTCCGCTTGCTGGTCAGCCGTGCGACATTTGCTTACGAATTACTCGATGCCGTAGCCGATGGGCGAATTTCTGCAACTGAAATTTCTGCCTATCACGCTCGGCAAATACAAGATTTTGGCGACTCTCGACTCAACGATCGATTGCGATCGCAATGGGGTGATGTCAGGCCAACAGCCGACGATAAACGGGCGACCATCGAACAGCTGCGGTCACTACTTGCGCCGGACCGCCTGGTAAAAGCCGACCAATCGCGTGGCCGCGTCCTATTCAATCAAGTGTGCTCGAATTGCCATGTTTTGTATGGCCAGGGAAAGAAGATTGGACCCGACCTGACCGGATCCAACCGCAATCACCTCGATTACTTACTGGAAAACATCGTCGACCCCAGTGCCAGCGTTGCCGCGGACTTTCGCACATCGATTTTCGTCCTAGACGATGGTCGCATCCTATCGGGAGCCATCCAATTGCAGACCGACAAAACAGTCTCCGTCCAGACCCCAGATGGATTGGCGACCATCGATCGTGAGTCGATAGTGCAAACCAAACCGACCACCACTTCGCTGATGCCCGAAGCGTTGTTGCAAAACCTATCGGCCAGCGATATTCAAAATCTGTTCGCATATCTCATGTCAACCGCCCAAGTGCCGCTGCAATAAGGCACACCCCGAAAAGATGCCTAACCTTTCCTATCTGCTGTGACTGACCGGCGGAGCGGTCAGCGACGATGGGCCACGAGCCGAGCTCGTCTCGGCCAGGGGATGATCATCACCAGCAACGAAACGCTTCACCCACACAGCCGGGGACACAGCTTTA
>DNWZ01000548.1 GCA_003506095.1 Planctomycetaceae bacterium
CGACGATGGCAAAGCGGTGGGTCGACGCGGGGGCGAAACGCTTGCACTTGGTCGACCTCGACGCGGCCCGGGGTGACGATCCGGCGGCCAATCGCAAAGCGGTTGAAGCGATCTTGGCGTCAGTCGATGTGCCCTGCCAGCTCGGTGGCGGTGTCCGCGACGACGCATCGATCCAATTGCTGCTGGGGCTTGGCCTGGCCCGACTGGTTGTCGGCAGCGCGGCGCTCAAACGACCCGACTGGTTCGCCAGCGTGTGTGACGCCAACCCGGGACGACTGGCCGCTGGCATCGACGCACGCAATTCGATGGTCGCGACCGACGGTTGGCTGGAGACCAGTGAAACACGTGCGACCGATTTAGCGAAACAATTGCGAGCGAAAACGNNGCCGCGATCATCTACACCGACATCGCCAAAGACGGAATGATGCAGGGCCCTAACTTTGATGGCCTTGCCGAAATGGCCGCAGCAACAGATATCCCGTTGGTTGCCAGCGGCGGGGTGACGACGCTGGACGACGTCCGCCAATTGGTGGCCATGAAGATGCCCGCCTGTATCGTCGGCCGATCGTTATACGATGGTGCGATGCAGTTGGAAGATGTTTTGGCGATTGCGGGCGATCGCTAAACACGCGTGGCGATCGAATGCTTCGCCAACGGGCCACGCGTCAAACATCAATCCGCGTGACTCATGCCCAACGCCTGCGCCAATCGGGATGCGCTTTCGCACCCGACCCTAATGACCACGGACGCCCCGCGCACATCTCTAGCCAGCCAAGCTTGTGGCGACCGCTCGATCCGCTCGGCCAGCGAGGCAAGCGGTTCGGCACCAAAGATTTTTGCCAATCCCTTGATCGAGTGAGCTAAATGTCTGACATCCGATAGCATTTGTTCCGACATTTGCGGATTGTTGCAAACCTTGTGGTACAAATCATCTAATCGCCCGCACATTTCGGGGACATCGGAAATAAAGATCTCGGCCATATCACGCACCAAAAGCTCATCATTGGCAAGGTTACACCTTGTTTGTGAAAGAGCGAAGGTTATCTCTGAATCGTCCATCGTGATGCCTACTGGATGTGAACAATGGAAATGAATGATGCAACAGCTTCATAAAGATGAATTGCAATGAAGCCTCCCGACACCGGGTGGGTTCGGCACAGTAGTCGAACTATAAAATACTGGTAATTCAGCCGAATTGATAATCGACCGACGTCATGGGACGATGTTATATTGCCAGTCGCAACTAAGATTTATGAGTTAGGATTACGGAGAGGCGTTAAGGTTGTGGCAAACATATTGGTGATTGACGACGACCGTGCGATTCGCCTGATGGTCGAACGCGGTTTAAGCGCAGTGGGGTTTGACGTCCGTTCTGCAGCCACGGCTGAGGAAGGACTTGACATAGTCCGAAAGTCGCCGCCGGATGTCGCGTTGGTGGATGTATACCTGCCTGAAATGAATGGCTTGGAACTGTATCGAAAATTGCGCGCGCTCGATCGTAAGTTACCGATCATTTTTATCACCGCTGATAATAGTAGTGAAACAACGATCGAAGCGATGCGTTTGGGCGCATTTGATTACCTTGCAAAGCCTTTAAATCTTGAGCAGTTGCGAGAATTGACCGCTAGTGCGGCAGAATCGCGACGCTTGATGGACCAGCCGGTTGCGATGACATTCGGCACTGCGTCCGACCATGGCGAACAATTCATCGGCCGCAGCGCTTCGATGGTGGAGGTCTTCAAAGCGATCGGTCGCGTTGCCGAACAAAACGTTTCTGTATTGGTGCGTGGCGAAAGCGGTTCGGGCAAAGAATTGGTCGCTCGCGCGATCGTCCAGCACAGCCCCCGCGCCGATAAGCCATTTGTTGCTGTTAACTGTGCAGCCATTCCGGACCAGTTATTAGAAAGCGAATTATTCGGAGTCGAAAAAGGCGCGTTCACCGGTGCCGACCAAAGACGACAAGGTAAGTTTGAATATTGCAATGGCGGAACCATTTTCTTAGATGAAATCGGCGACATGTCGCTGGTCGTCCAGGGAAAGGTTTTGCGGATCATTCAGGAACAATCGTTCCAACGCTTAGGTGGGAATGCCGACATTTCAACCGACGTGCGGATCATCGCCGCGACCCACCGCAACCTCGAGGATTTTGTAAAACGCGGCGAGTTCCGCGAAGATCTGTTTTATCGATTAAATGGCTACACCATCCAATTACCACCGCTGCGCCATCGACGCGAAGATATCACACCGTTGTTGGAATACTTTCTCAATCGCGCTCGCGTCGAAATGAACAAAATGTCGGTCGAAGGATTAACCCCTGCGGCCCTTGATGCTTTGTTGGCATACCCATGGCCGGGAAACATCCGACAACTGCAATCGGTGGTTCGCCAATCGATGCTGTGCACCACCGGAACGGTTGTTGATACCGAGTCGTTGCCGCCATACGTCTTGAACAACGCAAGTAGCGAAGCGGAGCATGTCGAACGCGAACTGGTCGAGCAAAAACGGGAATCTTTTTTTGCAGACCATTCCCCGTTGCCAAATGAGGCAGCCGAAGCCAACGGCCATTTTGATATGCTCGATGATCCGCAAATCGGCGAAGATATCGATTCACTAGAACATTTGCAAAAGTTCATCGAAATACGAATGAGCGAAGGATCGGAAAACTTGTACGCCGAATCGATTGAGGAACTCGAAAGATTCTTGTTCCGGCGAGTCCTTTCCCACACCGGCGGAAACCAATCCAAGGCCGCACTGATGCTGGGAATTACCCGTGGCAAAGTACGCGATCGGATCGCGAAGTTCGAACTGCCAGCGTAGCGATTCATTACAACAGACCTGTTCATGCAAAGTATATCTAACTAAAAACCCATTCGAGCTCAGAGCCTATCCGAAAAGGGGTCTGACCCTTTGAAGGCCAGTCGGATAGGCTCTAAATAATTGATACGCAAAGTTTGCGCCAAATCAGCCGACCGATTTGACAAAGGCAATCAATCATTCTTAGCGATTTTGCGGTATAGCTTTGACAAACAGACGCAGCATCGCAAGCATTCTGGCTTGAATCGGTTCATAACCGTTGATCTGCCAACGATCAATAATGATCGATTTGCTTGAAATGCCACAATTTCTTGATTCGTAACCCATGACACGCTGAATGCGATCCGGGCCTTTTCTAACCACACACTGACTGCCACGTGATCTGCGGCAAAGCGTTTTGGCATACCGACTGGAAAGTTTTGGCACGCCGATTGCGTTACAATCCAGTTGCGTTAAGCGGCGTCTGCAACAAAAGTGCTGCCTCCGTTTGACAACCGCTTCGAGTAAGTCGATGAGTTTTCTAGAAACGAAGCCTCATCCGCCTCTTCTAACATTGAGCGAAGATCATGCTTTCGTGGGCCCTCACTTTTTTCATCTTGGCGATCGTTGCCGCCCTTTTCGGTTTCGGTGGCATTGCCGCCGGTGCGCAAAGCATCGCACAAATCTTGTTTTTGCTGTTCGTTGTGATGTTTGTCATCAGCTTGATTGCGGGGCAGTTGCGTCGCACCTGATCGTTCGCTTCTTGGCGAGAGTTACCCACCCCTTTCGGCAAAACCCAAGGTGCGGCGGGTGTAAATTCTATTGACCCGAGTGGCTAGAGCGATTAATTCTAGAAGGGAGGCGGATTTAACCCATCGCAAGGCTATTTATTGGCGAGGAGGTGTTGTCTTGTTGCCTGAACGCGATTCATCGTTCCACCGGAACATTGCCGGTGGTTCAAAGGGAGATTCACCACGATCGACCGTCTTAGATCGGTTTTTCGCGGGACTCTCGGAGTACATCTTTCAATCTCGGTTGGGCGTCGCAGATGTTCAACTGGTCGATTATCTCAGCGATCTTCTGCTGCGATTTGTGCGGACCGATACGATGCACCGCGTGCGGCGGGCTTCGGGTAAACCGGCAACAGAAGTCATTCAAATGTTGAGTGAAGCCGATAAGCGGATCGGGCTTGCCAGGCGTGAAGTGCATCGGCACATTGGCGACTTCACGCTATTCTGGAGCGGGATGTATCCGGAAAGCTTGCGAAAAATGCAAGCAGCGACTTCTGCGGACGGATTTTTGGATTACTGCAGCCAAGGGAAACGCGCTTATCGCATTGCGGCTCAGATTGAAGGCGGCGAAGGTCCTCCGCCGTGCGAACTGTTACTGCGATTAAGTGAGCAGTTTGAACTGTGTGCCTATGGGCTGCGCGAAGTTCGTCGTGAGTGGGAAAATGGCGATGGCGGCGAAGGGATGCTGTTATGAAGGAGCGATCCGTGACGGATCGCTCCATCATTTTTTTCGCCTGACCGTCGCGAATCACTTTGAGTAGAACGCGTATTGAGGGTTTCGCGGATCGAAGTCGGCGTCCGTCAGACCAACGTTCAACTTCAGATCGACATAGTTGTATTCTTCGATCACATCGGGCGCTTGGCCATTTTTCTTTGGCCAATCGTAAGCGATGTAGCGGATTGGCAAATTGAACTCGTCGTCGATAAAGACTTGTGCTTGGTAGAACTCCAATTCTGGATGCGCGGTCGGTTGCATCACTTCCAAAACGGTACAAACACGGTCTTTGACTTTGGCATTCTTGCGGAATGTACAAGTCACATCGGCGTGTTGTCTCGCGGTATTGCCGCGTTCGATCAGTTTGACGATCAGATTCTCAATTCCGATTTCGGTGATCGGATAACGTTGACCACGCATGGCCAGCATGCCCGTTGGCGGCAGCGGCATGGTTGGCAAGAATCGGCCTTTGAAGCCGCCTTCGTGGGCGATGATGTTGCCGTCGTTTTTTCCTTCTACATAGATTACTTCGCGGCCTTTGACAGACGCTGGCCGAAGGTAGGTCAAGTAGACTGATAGCGGTTGTGTGACCTGGCCATTGCTGACTTTGCGATTCCTGACTTTAACGAACATGTATTCGTGTTCGCCGACAGTCCCATCAACGCGTTCGCGTTTGACCAGCGTTGCCGTGTAATCAACAACGTGCTCGCGGCATTGTGCTAAACCTTCTTGGGCGATTCGCAGGGCGACGTCCAACGGTGGGGCATTGGGGCCTGCGGACGCCGCAGCGGATGCTACGCGGTGGACAGGTTCGACCAATCCGGGCTGTTCGGCCAAAACGCTTCGCGCCACGCACGTCGCTGCTGCCGAGCCGAGGAAGGCTGTTAAGAAATCTCTTCGAGCAATCGACATTGCAGTAACTTCCTTCGCCACAAAAAACTAAACCGATCAGGATATGTCGCACTGAACACGGCACATTGGTTGTAGGGCAATTCGCTCGATTGACTGAAGAGCAATTCGCCACGAATCATCCTCTGCACTGCTTCGGCACCTTCGTACCATTCTTTTGGTTCGACCTGTCGACAGTGACTTCAACAGCGAAAAAAGCTGATAAATGCCGCACCTAACGGGGGAATCGTTAGTGGTGCCGGTTCCGGCGAAACTGCGGCGCAGCACGACTTTGTGCATTCAGCCGAAAACGCGACGATCAAACGTCCTTGAGCTGTCGAACCGCTTGGCGCGCCCGTTTTAAGAATGCCGCTTTGGGTTCACCGGCCTGAAGCCAGATCGGCGGTCCGATTGTGATGCAGCTTAGCAGTGGCACGGGCAAAACTTCACCGCGTGGCAAAATGCGATTCACGTTATCAATGTAAACAGGCACCAACTGAAAGTCGGGACGTTTTTTGCCGAGGTAATAAAGCCCGCTTTTAAACTCACCCATTTCGTCGCCTTCGGCCCGCCCACCTTCGGGAAAGACGATCAAAGAATAGACATCGCCCATTTCGCGAATCATCAAGTCGATTGGGCTTTGATGCACCTTGATCTCTTGGCGATCGATCAGCAACGCGTTGAAGGACTTAGCGATGTGGGGACGCAACCACCCGGACGCCCAATAGTCTTTCGCAGCGACGGGCCGCGTCAACGCACGAAGGTTTTTTGGCAATGCCGACCAAAGTACCACCGCGTCGAGGTGGCTGGTGTGATTGGCAAAGTAGATCCGCTGGCAGGTATCGGGGGCGCAATCGACCCAGCGGACCGTGAAGCCGCTGAACAATTTGGCGAGCATCACGATCGCGTGACTGGTCAGCGTCATGGAGATTTTCGGGCAAAAGCGGAACAAGCTTGCGGAATCCGGACCGGACCCGGCATTGCACGATAGTCTAACTGAGCCCAAAAAATCGTCGAGGCTATCTCGCGTTGCCGATTTTTTGCTCGTACAGCATTTCGATCAATCGTGTGTAGCCGTCGACCATGGAATCGAGCGAACCGGTTTGCAGGACAATGTCACGGCCATTTTCCCCCAGTCGCCGTCGCAGCGGGGGATCGCCCAGCAATTGCCTTACCCGCTGGATCATCAATGAAGTGTCACCTGGGGGAACCAGATAACCGGTTTCGCCATCACGCACCGATTCTGCGACGGAACCGACTCGGGTGCTGATGACCGGAACGCCACAGGAGAGCGCCTCTAAAATGCAAACCGGCGACGCTTCGTTGTGCGAACAGAGCAGAAAAATGTCCAGTGCGGCCACAATGTCTGGCGTGTCGTGGCGTGTGCCAAGCAAGTGGACGCGGTCCGCGATGTCATGCAGATCGATCGCTTGCTCGATCGACTCTCGCTGGGGACCATCGCCAACAATCACAAAATGAGTCTTGGGGTCTGCCAGGCAAATAGCCGCGGCGACTTTAACAAACATCGCGTGGTTCTTTTCCGGACGCAGCGCCGCAACGATGCCGACAAGCCGTGCATCGTTGGGCAATCGCAACTCGGCCCGAAGCTTGACTGCGGCATGAGGGGACGGCACAAACCGCCCACAATCGATTCCGTTGCGGATGATGTGAACGCGATTTTGGGGAAATCGTTCGTACTTCGCGAGATGGGCTCCGTGGTGATCGGCGACCGCGATGAACCCATCGGTAATCGGCGTCAGCCAACGATTCGCGCGTCCGACGCCGTCGGGCCAACCGGTTGAGTGCAGCGCACTGCAGATCACCGGCACGCCTGCGCACTTGGCGGCCAGACGCCCCCAGAACATTTTATCGCCCGCGCCGATCGTGATCACGGCATCGACTTGGCGGCATCGCATCAGCGAGACCAACCTTGGCAATACCCGCAAGTCGCACTTTGCGGCGAGGAAATCGCTGTGCACGACATGCCGATCTGAGATCGATTCACCCAATGGTCCCGGCGCTTTCAAACAGACGACTTCAGCAACGATTCGCTGCGGATCGAATCGATCGAGCATGTTGACCAGCAACGTCTCGGCACCGCCAACCAGCATGCTGGTGATCACAAACAGCGTGCGCAATGGCTGCGAGTTCGATTCTGCCAGACCATCTCGCTCGAACTGCTCTGGCAAAGTCTCACTCCACAGCGGGACTTCAAGCGGTGCCATTGGCTCAGCAACGGTCACTGGCCAAACGCCGGGAGAATGATGATTTTTAATGATCATATCGGGCCGGAAGCAGATTGGTTTGCAGCAGTTGACGTAGCGGTTTTTTTGGACTGGACGATTGGAAACGGCAATGTTCGTTCGGCCATTTTTTCGGACAAGGCATACTCGACTGTCGGCTGGTTCAACAGTTTTCGTTTATCAAAGCTCAACCAGTTGTCCAGACGCTCGAAGTCGCAGTCGCCATGAATTCGGCGGATGTGAAACGGGTCCTGACCGACGAGGTTGTACGCTCCATAAGCGCTGCAAAATCCAAGCATGTGCGATTCGTGCACCATGGATATCGCTTGCGGAGTCAGTTGATTGGGCAACCCGAAAGGGAAAGCAAAGTAGCGGATCGGCTTGCCAATCAGATCGGCAAGTTGTGACTTGGCATCGATGATTTCGCGTTTCAAAGTCTTGCGACAGGTGACCTGGTCGAAGTCGATATGCGTGCGACTGTGCAATCCGATTTCGATCCCTGCGTCTGCCATTTCGCGAACTTCACGGACCGTATTGATCCGCAACGGTTGCCCTGCCTTCAAATCATGGTCGAAAGCTTGCCCGGTCAGAATATGCTGAAGCGAAACGAAATAAGTGCAGGGAATTTTGTGCTTTAGCAGTAACGGAATTGCAAAATCGCAGTTCTCCGCATAGCCGTCGTCAAACGTGAAACTGACCGCCGGACGATAACTTCGCGCCGTGGTGCATCGGGTTTGAATCTCGCTTAGCGAAACGAGGTCAAAGTTTTTTCGACAATAATCGACGTGCCGCACGAACGCCTTACACCCGATCGTCCACCCATTGGGATGGGTGTCGGCAACGCGGTGATAGAACAGTGCAGACATCGGCGCGCGGCCCAACGATGCCATTTTTGCAATCGCGCGACGCCGCAAGGGACGCGTCAGTCCCAAGCGAAGTCGTAGGGTGGCAAAACGGATCAGGGTGGAAAGCATTGGACAATGAATCGATCGGTCAGAATCGGCAGGTGCGGATAGTCCGGGGGAACGTTTGGTCGCTGGCAAGCCAAAGTCCATGGTTAAATAGCTCTGCGATTGGGTGGTGGCAAGTTTTTCTGGCGTTTTTTCTTCACTTTGGTATCGGGGTTGCGTGTCGTTGGAAGACTTTCCGATAACAAGGGTTGACCGACAATACGTTCAGGAGCCTGGCCGCAATGATGGATCAAATCGACAATCAAATCGAAGTCGCCGCAGCGAGACGGCCGATCCGATCGGCGCTTCGTCCGATGTGGCAGCACGCCTGCGTCGCCGGATGCACCTTGGTCGGTGCATTGGGACTGGCCGAGTCCGCATCGGCACAAGACGGGTTACCGTCTAGCGAGGCGGCATACCGAGCAACCGACTTTACGGTTCCACAAACACGCTTGCGTCCCATCGGTGCCCCTTCTGCGGTCGACCAATATCGTGGCGTTCGCCAAACGGCCTTCTTGCAAACGTCTGACGCCTCAGCAGTGCCGCCGCCATCGCTTCCGTCGGGTGGTTTTGCAATGCCGCCAGCAACTGGTTTGCCCGCTCCGCTTGGCTCCGCAACAACCACCGGTCCGATCAACCTGCCGCCGACCAGCTCGTCCGACACGATCCCGCTGCAACGCAACAATGGCGTCATCGGCAACTCAAACAGCGGCGCCCCCAGCTTGCCGCTGCCGCAAACTTCCACAATCACGCCGCGCAACCCCGCTGCCGTGACCACACCCCAATCGGGCGGATCGTTCGCGCCCGTGCCTCGAACCGGCGCGATCGGCGGCGATTACGCCCCGATGCCGCAACCTCAATTGGAAAACCAATTCGCAACCTTAGGCAATTGCCGAAACATCTCCGCCCCGTCCGGCTACCGGTCCGACCGCATCCTGACCTGTGGCCAACCGACTTCGTATGTTGCCCCTGTTGGTGCCACTTCCCAACCGCCACTCTACTCGCCGCCGCCTGCTCAAATGGGGCCGCCGGTTATTCTGCCACCCACCCAAATGACCGCCCCGATCGGATCAACGCAGACAGTCATTCCCGGGCCAGCGGGTTACCGTCCGCTGCTTTCGTTTGGTCAAGAACGCTATCCGGTCCAGATCGGGCAGGGGATCTTTGGCCAGCCCGTCGCTTACGTTCCGGGACAGTCGTTTCGCAATGCTTTACGCTACATCGCTTGGTAACGATTACAACGATTGTGCATTTGTTACAAGCGACTGGGCTAGAGGGCCGAAGAAAGCAACGGCAGAAGTGAAGTTTATCGCTTCAATTGAGCGAGCACGCGGCGGACGATTTCGTCGATCGCAACGCCCGGGTCGACTTGACCAGGCGTTGAGCTTGCGGACCTCGCAGGTTCGCCGGTGATTCCGGCCACTCCGGCGACCAGATGATCGATTCGATTTTGCATCGCGACAATCTGTTGCTTTTGATCCTCCGAGACCGGAACACGTCCGAGCCCGAGATTCCAACCGCGCGACCGGGCTCCGGCACGGAAACCTTCTGGGAACTCGCCCAACGAAATCATGGCGTCAAACAACGGCAATAACTGATACTGCAACCGCATCGCTTCTTCGATTTTGCCTGCCACAACCGCACGATGCAGTCCCCGAGTCAACTCGGGCACCACGCCACTGGTCGCATTCGTGCCACCATCTGCTCCGGCGATCAACATCGGCGCCAACGCCGGATCCCAGCCGGTCAGGAACGTAAAGTCGTCGCGCATCGGCCGGATCGCCGCCATCATACGCATCATGTTCGGAAGGTCGCCGCTGCTGTCTTTCAGGCCGACAATCCGCGGAAACTCGCTCGCCAAACGAACGACAGTGTCGACATCGATCGGCGAGGCGAACAACGGAATGTTGTACAGCGTGACATCGACGCGAACCGAACGGGCGATCTCGCGAAAATAAGCATAAACCCCTTCGCTGCTGAGGCGATAATAAAACGGCGCGACGATCGCAACGGCACGAACTCCCACGTCACCGTACGCATTGCAAGCGTCGATCGTCTCTTTCGCGTTGGCTTCTGCCGCGCCAGCTAAAACGGGCACACGGCCACGCGTCTGGTCGACCACAATGCCAACGATTCGGCGGCGTTCTTCGGCCGTAAACCGCACAAACTCGCCCGTGCTGCCGTTGGGATAAAGACCATCGACGCCGTGGTCGATCAACCAATCGACATACCCGCGCAACGTGTCTTCGTCGACATTACCACGGGCGTCTACGGGAGTGATGTTCGGTGTCAGAATACCGGTAATGCGTGGCTGAGTAGGCATAAAGGCAAACGGTGGGCGAGTGAATTGAAGGGGATTCCAGGTTGCAGAACACGTCGTTGCATTTCGCAGCCGGTTTTGGCTCGCTGCAACAAAGGCCTCACTATTATGACTCTAAAAATTACGTCTGCCTGCACAAATTACGCTTTCGTAATAAACCGTTGCGTTGGCGGGGTTTCAGTCGTCCTAAATGTTCGATTTGACCGACATGACTCACGGGCGTGCAGTCACCCGGCAAGATTTAAAGCGGCGTCAGGGGGATAATCAAGTCCGACAACCGCTTGCTTTTTTCTTCCGACCAATCCTGTGGATCGGTGACCGCGACCCAAGCGTCGATGTAATGCGCCGGCGCATAATTGTGGCCATAACCCGCTGGCACGCTAATCGCCATCGGCAGGTCAAACGCAACCTTCAAAAACGTCACGACCGGATACCAATTCAAGTGAGGCGATACGTCCGGGCCACGCTTGCCCTGCAACCATTCGGGCTGTTTGATCATCAGGTCTGGCGAAAAGAAGACCATCGGATCGCTGGCATACTGGATATAAACGTTTCGAATCGGCCCCCAGCGTTTGCCACTGTCCAGCGTATTTTCCTGAGCCGTGAATCGCACCATCGCAC
>DNWZ01000527.1:0-702 GCA_003506095.1 Planctomycetaceae bacterium
CAAGTTGAAGGCGATGCGGTCGATAAACAGCTTGCGCAGCCTGAATTGAAGACGTTCGGTGGCGATCATTCGGAGTTCGATGCGGTGGTCGCTGCGACTCAAGCACGAATTGATCATGGATACGAAGAAGCAGCCTACATACCGAGTCAGGATCGGATCATCATGCCCGATGTTGGGCGTTTTGAAAGCTGGGAAACCTATGCGTCCACCACTTTACATGAGTTGGCTCACTGGACTCAGCCAGCACATCGATTGAACATTGCCGAAAGCTACGCTGAAGATGAGCTGTTTGCGGAGATTACGAGTAGCTACCTGATGGCGGAGCTGGGTATCCCGTATTCGGACGATATGCGGAATTCAAAAGCGTACATCCAGAGCTGGGCGGAAAGTTTGAAGAACGATCCCAAGGCAATTTTTGCGGCGTCGAAATATGCTAGCCTGGCTNNTGAAACCGAGAGCGATTCGGTTCTAGCACACGGTTAATGTAATTGTACCCTAATGGTCAACAAACCGTGTTGATCAGTCTTAAACTGGTTCAACACAGCATGGGATGCCTCGTTTTTAAGCGATTGATTTGGGGGGCTTAAAACTGAGAACTCAATCGCACCAAAATTTTGGTTGGTTAATAAGCTTTTGACGAAAGGCTTCCAAAATGAAGGCGATCAGGCACTGCTTGGTCGTCTTTTTTTTATTTAATTTTTT
>DNWZ01000527.1:726-2864 GCA_003506095.1 Planctomycetaceae bacterium
CCAATTGCGGTCGTCAACGTCCTGGAAAAGGCTCGGTTGAATCGAACAAGGCTGCACATCAGTCTCGGCGATGCGACCACTGGAAGTGATTTTGCCGACCCACTTTCTGGCTTTCAGAAATGATTCGAAACTGGCGTGAACCATTCCGTCACGCAGAACGTCTACGGTCAGCACACGACCCTCCAGGAGCGTCACAGGGGCGGCTTTTTGACGAATCTCCAATGTCCCGTGATGGTAATTGGGATGTTGATACAGCACTTGGCCGCCAGCACTCGCCCGAATCCTGACGATGCAGTGATCCAAAATCGCTCCACCACCGAGACTTCGCCGGTTGTGGATCAACAGCGGAACTTTGAACGGCCCCGTTGACCGTCCAACGAAACCGAAAACGTCGTTCTCCTCCAGCCACTCGGTGTCTCTGCACCCATTGCTGCATAACGGCTGTGTTTTCTTCTTCGGTCGAGTCAGTGATGACTCGATTTTTCCTGTCGTCAGTTAGTGTAATTGTACCCTCGTTGACACTATGAATAACAACCAAGTCGTTCCAACGCTCGATCATGTCATCGGGCAAAAAACCGCCGTTTCGGTCCTTCGAACTGCAATCGACTCGTATTTCTACGACCGAACAAAGTCATCAGACGAGCAAGCGTTCCCGCATTTGCTCATTACGGGACCTGCTGGGACCGGTAAGACTTTGCTGAGCGAAATCGTCGCCAGAGAACTTGCGTGCAATCTCCACGTTGAGTTAGCCCAGAACCTCAAGACAGCAGAACATGCCCAAGGTGCTCTGATGATGTTAGAGCCAGGAGACGTTTTCTTTGTTGACGAAATTCATGAACTTCCTCAGACGGTTGCTGTGTCGATCTATCGTGCTTTGGAGGAACGCAAGCTGTTTCTCGGCAAAAAGCACATTGTTGAACTCCCTCCGTTTTGCTTGATTGGGGCAACAACCGATGAGCATTTGATGACACGCTCCATGCGTGAGCGTTTTCGCATTCATCTTAGGCTTACGCATTACTCCAACGAAGAAACATTCTCGCTCATTCAACAACGTGCAAGGCGACTGGGTTGGGTCATTGAGGACGAAGCAGTTCGTATGTTGGCATCGAAGAGTCGAGGCACACCCAGATTGGCAGTTAAGTTGCTTGAGACTGCCAAGCGTCAAGCATCATCACAGGCCACGGACAACATAACGGCGGCACACGTTGAAGCGATGAGCCGCATTGAGCAAATCGACAGTCTTGGACTCGATGCTGTTGAGCAGCGTTACTTGCAGATTCTCCGTGAAGGTGAAGGGGCTGTAAGGCTTAACGTCATCGCTACACAGATGGGATTGCCACGCCAAAGTATCGAAATGTTCGAGGCTGATTTTATTCGACTTGGACTGATTTCCAAGACGGAAAAAGGGCGGATGTTGACCGCAAAAGGTCATGAACATCTGGCTGCAACAGCCAATTGAACTGGTCGAAAAGTGTCTGATTTTTGAAGGGAAATAGAACGATGAGTGTAGCGATGAAGTCCGAAAGCCCGCTGAAAGCTGCTGTGTCGGTGAGTGCAGTTTGTCGTCAATTGGGAATGTCCAGAAGCCAATTTTACCTTCATGTCGAGCGAGGCACTTTTCACACTCCGCTGCGACTGCCAACGAATCAACGACCGTATTTCACGGCTTCGATGGTCGAGGACATTTTGAAGGCAAGAGAAACTGGCGTTGGAGTCAACGGCGAATACGTCCTATTTTACGATCGCCGTGCCTCGTCACAGGAATCTAGTGGAACCAAGGATCATTCGTCGCTGATCGATGGCCTGAAGAACTTGGGGCTTGCTGGGGTCACAAATCAGCAAATTGAAGCTGCATTGGCAATTTGTTTCCCCAAGGGTAGCCAAGGACATGGCGAATCGGACGTACTGCGGACAGTTTTCCGACACTTGAAGCGTTCGGGGTCTGCATGAAACCTGTTCGCAACCAGTCGTGAAGCTGTTGGAAAGGGGTTGATTCTCGTTGGATGTTCGTTGAGAACCAGCAAGAAGTCTGTAAGGTTTCTTTCCGAAAGTTGCAAGAAATTAGTACGAAATCCCGCTGAAACGGGTTCGGGGACTGTCCGAAATTACACACGATAAGAAACGTTATGTTGCATTCG
>DNWZ01000527.1:2914-3380 GCA_003506095.1 Planctomycetaceae bacterium
TGCGGCACATCACGCTGGGTGATCTTCAGCAATTCGGAAACGAACTTTTTGGTGAGGGGCTCGAACCGTCGTCGGTCTATCGCACTTTGTCAGCCGTCAAATCCTTGTTCGCATTTGGTCATCGGCTTGGTTACTTGCAATTTGATGTGGCTGCACCATTAAAACTGCCAGCGTTACGTGAAAAATTGGCGGAACGAATCCTCGAAGAAGCCGATGTTCTCAAAATGATCGCTCTGGAGAACATGCCAAGAAATAAGGCGATTTTACTGACTTTTTATGCCAGTGGATTTCGGGTGGCTGAACTTTGCAGTTTGAAATGGAGCGACTTGCAAAGCAGGGATAAGTCGGGACAAATTACCGTTTTCGGCAAAGGGGCAAAGACTAGAACTGTTTTGTTGCCACAATCGGTTTGGAACACGCTACAAGCGTTGCGTGGCGATGCAAATGAAAACGCTCCAGTGTTCAA
>DNWZ01000453.1 GCA_003506095.1 Planctomycetaceae bacterium
GCACCTGTTCGATCCGTGTTTCTTCTGGCAGCGACCCCGCTTCGACGTTCGTTGGTGCACAGCGATGAAAACCTGTTGCGATTCGCTGTGACGGCGTGGCGCCGGGCAAGAGGTCGCCAGCGATTTGTTCAATGGTGAATTGATCCAGCGGCATATCGGCGTTCAATGCATCGATCACCCAGTCGCGATAAGCCCAGATGTCGATCAAATTGTCACGCTGGAAACCGTGTGAATCGGCATACCGGGCTAGGTCCAGCCAGGGTCGCGCCCACCGTTCGCCGAATTGTGGCCGCGACATCAATTGGTCAACAGTTTTTGAAAGCGCCGCTTGCGACGGATCGGATTCAAAAGCGATGACTTCCGCTGGCGTTGGTGGCAAACCGATCAGATCCAAATAGACCCGCCGCAATAGCGTTGCAGGCGCCGCGGGTGGCGATGGCTTCATTCCGCGCTGGTCCAATTTGGCGAGCACGAAATGGTCGATCGGCGAGAGCGGCCATTGCGGATCGGAAACCTGTGGCAACGGGCTCTTTTGCGGCGCGACATAAGCCCAATGTGGTGGCGGTTCGAACGCGTCAGGCCACTCGGCTCCGGCATCGATCCACCGCCGGATCGCGGCTATCTCGCGACCACTGAGCGGGTCACCGATTGCGGGCATGACGTCGTCGTGTCCACGCGGCAATTCGATTCGGCGGATAAACTCGCTGGCCTTTGCATCGCCGGTTACGATCGTCGCCGACTCGATCAGCGAAGCTTTGTCGTCCAAACGGAAGCCGCCCGCCTGCTTTTCGGCGCCGTGGCATTCGAAACAAGCCCGCCTCAGCACCTGATAGACGTCTCGGCCGAAATCGAACTCGGATGGATTGCCAGCAGCGGTATGGGTTGGCAAAACGAAGATGACAGCCGTCAGAATGGTTGCGATCGAGGTGAATCGCCCAGTCGTACACCAGTCGATTTTCAGCGCGTAACGTAGCGTTCGGTTAAACTTAAACCCGATTCCATGCATCGCCTGTACCTACCATAGAACGCCTGATCTCGGTCAAGGATCCGCAATTTTCATGTCCGTGGATCCGTTTGTCACACTGTAACCGCAGCCAATACACAGAGGAATACAATGCCACCCGAACTAAGCACAGTTAAACAAGCCGCTTCAACAGTTCTTCAGGGACTTCCTGATGACGTTACGTGGGAACGGATTCAATATCACCTGTTTGTTCGCCAGCAGATTGAGCTTGGGCTAGCTGATGCCGATGCGGGCCGTCTACTAGATACGACGGAAGTTCGAAAGCGACTCGATGCCGCCAAAGCTGGGACAACCCGATGAAGCTTCGCTGCACAGAGAGTCGACTTTGCCGTCGACTGCCGAAAAACCCCTCACCCCCGGCCCCACTCCCCCGAACACTGACTCGCTTAGGCTCGCCAGTGTTCGGGGGAGAGGGGAGCCAGAACTTTTGTAGCTACCAAACCGGCATGATTGATTATTAGTATGTAGCCTCGCCTAAACGCGGGACTACGAACGGGTAGCCACAATCAATCGGGATCATAAGCGAGGTTCGGGGCGAGCCAACGTTCGACTTCTCGCAACGATTGGCCTTTGCGTTTCGCATAATCTTGGACCTGGTCACGCGTGACGCGGTCGACGGTGAAGTAGCGTGATTGGGGATGCGCGAAATAAAGCCCACTGACGCTCGCACCCGGCGTCATCGCATAGCTTTCGGTCAGGTGAATGTCGGCGTTCTTCTCCGCTTGCAACAAGTCGAAAAGATTTCGCTTTTCGGTGTGATCGGGGCAAGCCGGATAGCCGGCGGCCGGTCGAATACCGCGATACTTTTCGTCGATCATCTCATCGGTCGTTAACGTTTCTTCGACACCATATGCCCATTGCTGGCGAACCTTATGGTGCAAACATTCCGCGAACGCTTCGGCCAATCGGTCGGCGACCGCCTGAGCCATGATGGCGTTGTAATCGTCATGCTTGTCACGATATTGCTGAGCCAATTCATCAGCGCCGATGCCAGCGGTGACCGCAAACGCACCGATATAATCTTCGCGCCCACTGCCGAGCGGCGCGATGTAATCGGCTAGCGATCGATAGTCATCCTGGCCCTTGCGTTCCCATTGTTGTCGCAAGAAATGGAAACGAGTCAATTCTTTCTTACGTGTATCGTCAGTGAACAACACAACGTCGTCACCATCGCTGGCCGCGGGGAAGAATCCATAAACGCCGTTGGCCTGTAACAGACGTTCCTTGATCACGCGATCGAGCATCTTCTGGGCGTCGTCGTACAGTTCCTTGGCTTGAACGCCGACGAACGAGTCTTCGAAAATCTTAGGAAACTTCCCTTTCAATTCCCAAGTCATAAAGAACGGCGACCAATCGATATACTCGCGCAATTCTTCTAGCGGATAATCGGTCAATGTTCGCACACCGGTAAACTCTGGCTTGTCGATTCGTACCGATTGCCAATCGGTCTTGAACGCATGCTCGACCGCAGTCGCATAGGGGACCAACTTTTGTTGGCGATCGCGGTAGCTGGCAACCAATTCGGTCTGCAGCCTCGCGTTTTCCTTAATGAACGCGTCGCGATTGTCGGGGCTGATCAATTTCTCGACCACACCGACACTGCGGCTGGCGTCCAGAACGTGAACCACTGGCGCATCATACTTCGGCGCGATGCGAACGGCGGTATGTTTAGCGCTAGTCGTTGCGCCACCGACCAACAGCGGCATCTTCATCCCCAAACGTTTCATTTCGCTGGCGACGTAGACCATTTCATCCAAGCTGGGCGTGATCAAACCCGACAGACCGATCATGTCGACGTTCTGTTTGACCGCTTCTTGCAAGATCCGATCGCAGGAAACCATCACACCCAAATCGATCACTTCATAATTGTTACATTGCAAAACGACACCGACGATATTCTTGCCGATATCGTGGACGTCTCCCTTGACCGTTGCGATCAAGAACTTGCCGCGGTGAGCCTGTTGTTCGATTCCCAGGTCTTTCTTTTCTTGTTCCATGAAAGGTTCAAGATAGGCGACGGCTTTTTTCATCACGCGAGCCGACTTGACCACTTGCGGCAAGAACATTTTCCCTTGGCCGAACAGGTCGCCAACGACTTGCATGCCGTCCATCAACGGCCCTTCGATAATGTCCAAGCAGCGTGGCACTTGGGTGCGAATTTCTTCGGTGTCTTCGACAATGTATTTGTCGATCCCTTTCAACAACGCGTGCTTTACCCGCTCGGCGACTGGCATTTCTCGCCATGCCAAATCTTCGCCCGAAGCTTTCTTAGCGCCGCCTTTGACCGTTTCGGCAAACTCTAGCATGCGGTCGGTGGCGTCCGGGCGTCGGTTCAGCAAGACGTCTTCGACACGCTCTAGCAAGTCAGCGGGAATCTGTTCATAGATTTCCAATTGGCCCGCGTTCACAATCCCCATATCAAGGCCGGCGCGGACCGCATGGTATAAGAACACGCTATGAATCGCTTCGCGAACTCGATCGTTGCCTCGGAAACTGAAACTGATGTTGCTGACCCCGCCGCTTGTTTTCGCTCCGGGGCAAACCTGCT
>DNWZ01000654.1 GCA_003506095.1 Planctomycetaceae bacterium
CTTCGTAACGAGCTTCGCGAACCGCTTTGGGTAACAGATCGATCATTTGCGAAAAACCCCACCGATAAGTCTCTTTCGCCCCCAAGTCGTTTGCCCCGGTGCCGCCGACGCTGTGAACTTCGTCTCGCAGTGCCGATTCCATTTCGTCGACGATTACCGGTGACATTGCGGCCGCGATCAACGTCAGGCGTCCACCGCCATCGCGAGCCAACGAAGCACCATTGATGTTTTTTACAATCGCTTGATCCGACGGAGGCATACGGTCGGCCAAGCGACGCAATTGGTCGAGCCAATTGACACTCGCATCCAAAAACTGGTCGACACGTTCGGTTCGCGTAATGCTCTCTTCGGCCTGTGCGACCTGGGGTTTCAAGCTGGCCAGTTGAGATTGGCGTTGGGCGATTTCTGCGTTTTTTGCGTTGATCGACGACCATGCGAGGTAACCGACCAACATGACTGCGGCTGCGGCCCCGATCCCGGCCCCGATCAGCATCCGATTGTCTTTTTCAACTTCGATCGTTTTGCGGGGGTTCAGAAAATCGACCAGCAAATCGGATTGCCCGCCCGTGGATTCAGCCGCAGCATCGGCGGCCAACAAACCGACTAGCGGGGCCAAACGCCCGGTGTGCTGGCGAGCGAAATCGCTTTCAGCCCCAGTGCGACGCGATTCGTTGCCGACCAGCGAAAGCGGATCGAGCGTCTGGACGTCGCACTTCAGCAGTTCCTTTAAGTGCTCAACGTCCTGCTCGTGAGTTTTGGCTTGCCCCCAAATGATCACTCGCTGAACCGGGCCACCTGACTCGGTGCTGCAGGCCATCAAACTGCGGCGGATTTCTCCAGCGACCTGTGACGTTCGTCCCGTGGTCTGCTCGGGCATCCGCACCGAACGAACGAAGACGACTTTGCCGTTTCGAAAGACGACAATTTCCGCGTCATCGGCCAGCAGGTCGACCAACACACAATCGCCGCCAATGTCGGCACCGCCACCCGATGTCAGGCTGAACAGAGCCGCCGCTGCGACCGGTCGCAAGGCCACTCGCTTCAATTCTGCTCCGACCGATTCAGCGACCGAAGCGATCAGCTTCATCGTTGCTGGCGGTACGCCACCGGCAATCACGGACGTCGATTGATCGGCGACTTCGACCGGCAAATAGTCGACCGCAACGGCATCGCCACCACTGCTGAAGTTCTGCATCGCCTGAAAGCGAACCAGTGCCGGCAGTTCATTCGGTGGCACCGGCGGCAACGACAATTGACGCAATTCTGCTTTGCCACGACCGATCGCGACCAACAACTTGTACTTCCCTTTGCCGACACCCATGGTCGTCATCAAGTCGCTGAGCGTTTTGGTGATCGTCGCTTGCTCTTCGCCAGCAAGCGGAACGGTCGCGGTGTCCGTGATGGTGATGCCACCCGAACCGCTGCGGCCAACAACGGCCCTCAGTTCATGCGAATCCCAATCGATCGCGATCAAGTTAGCCATGAGTCGTTTCAATTTCCGTCGGGAATAAAATGTCGGATGCCGAGCACCGATAAATCGAATCCGCGTCCCAAGTGTGACAGGTCGCGGTATTGCACGACGCGCGGGTTGGGACCCGTCGCATCGATGATCACTTCTAATCGCGTCGCCGCCGCGGCCGTTTCGTGGTAACCGATCACCTGGGCGGCAAAGACGTCGCCGCCCGCAGTGACCAACGGCATCAGCGATCGCATCGTCTCCATTGTGATTAACCCTTCGACCAGAGGCCAGGTTTCGTAGCGACGATTCTCACTTTCGTTTGGCTGAGCCCGTGCCTCCAAGATCGCATCGGCGGTTTCGGCGTCCAGCAGCGGGATGCCATACAGCAACTCCGCTGGGCATTCATTGATGTTGATCCGCCCCGGCATTTTTTGGAAGTTTTGCGTCGTCAGCGATTCCATCAAAAGCGGCATGTAGGCGGCCATCTGCAACGGATCGGAGGTAAACGGCGACATGTAAGTGGTGCCATTGAGCGTGACGGTGCCATCGATCAGGTCTAAAACCTGTGAAAACTTGGTCCCACCGCCACCGGTCAAATCGACTTGGTCAAAAGCATCCGCGGTCCAGATTTCGCTGGCCGAGCCCGCCGCCGCGCCACCGGAAGCCGCGCCGCCTGCACCACGACCTCCACCGCTGCGGTTGCTTTGCAACAGCGATGCCGCTGGTGTGCCCCCCGATTCGCCCGGTCCACGCAATTGCCGCTGCGCACCAAGCACCCCGCCACTGCCAAGCCCGCCACCACCAGATGTTCCTGTCGCACCGCCAGATGTTCCTGTCGCACCGGTCGCCGCACCACCACTAGACGCCGCCGCACCGGCAACGCGGAAAGCCATAACGAATGTCGCATAGTCAGGGTTCTCGATGACCGACGACACTTCGTCATACATCGCTTCCAGGTCATCCTGGTTGATATTGATTCGGGGCGTACCGTCGCGCCGTTTGTTTCCTTCTTGGCCATGGACCGTCAAAAATGCGGCCCAGCCCAGCGACGCCATTGAGTTCGGATCGACCATCGCCATTTGCTGTTCCGCCGGATCGATCACGCCATTGCGATTGGCATCCACGCCGAACAACAACGCAGGCGTCACGCCACGCACCAACAACAACTCTTCGACGCTATCGATCGGTCCGTTTTTCGGGGCGTAGGGAGTCGGCAACGTCGAATAGAACTCGAGCTCTGCACCGTTGGGCCGTGCTTCTTCGTCGTCATCCAGCCAATCCAAAATGGCGTCCGCGACGTCAATCGTCATCCCGGGCAGCGACATCAACAACGATTGTGGCAGCGTCAACTCGCTGGCTTCTAAATCTGCGGTTGCTTGATCAACCATCGCAGCTTCACTGCCGCCACCCATCATCGCCATAGCGGGCATCAAAAGATCCGAGTTCTTATCCAGTGCGATCAATGCATTGACATTCAACTTCGACGATTCGTTTCGTAATCCCAATCGAACACCGGCCAATCGTCCCATTTCGTCCATGCCGGGGGCGATGATCGAAAAATTGACCGCACGTCCATCCGTTTCTGGCGGCACAATGGTCATCGCTTGAAACATGGCCGGATTGTTGAGCACTCCGCCAACGGAATCTCGCATATCAGCCGGTTGCGACAACAACAACCGTGTCATCTCAACGCCCGATTCGGCCGCAGCGCGAGTCTGGACATGGTCGCCCGAAAGATGAGTCGCTTCGTCATAAGCCAGCATCGTTTCGGTGAACGAGTAAGCGGCCAGCGTCGCGACGGCAACGACAACCAACACCACAACCAGAAAGAAACCGCTGCGTTGTTGAAGCTGCTTCTGCTTGTAGCCCTCATGATCCAGGATTGGAAATGACCTCATCACATCACCCCCGTTGTCGTATTGAGCGGGACGACTCGACCGGCCGGAATCTGAATGATTTGAGTAAAGCTTCGCGCGCTTGCGACGCCGGGTTGCATGGCTGCCTCCGTTGTCACATCGCCGCTTTGGATGGCCGCCGGATCGCCTATCGTAATTTTTACTTGGATCGCAACCGGCAATGATTGCAGGTCATCACTATTCCAAAACATCTGCCAAATCGTGCCATCAAAGTATGCGAACTCGATCGCGATCACTTCGGTCGCCACAAGATCGCCGGTAGCCAGCAGTCCGGCAATCCCGCCCGATTCGACTGCCCATTTGTTGGCCGCACGATCGAGTTCACGCCGCACTAACCCACCCGGCACAGCGCCTGCGGTATCGGATTGTTGAGGCAAAAAACCTTGCAGCGGATCTGACACGCCACCGACCGCGCCCACTGGTTGGACATAGTAAGTGACTGTTTTCATATCGCTGGGAATATCAGCGACTTCGACGGGCGATTCGCCGATCGTTTGCTGCCACTGCTCCAGCCTTGGCAAACGGCTGATGTCGAACTGCATTTCAAACTGATTACCGATGATCCCAGGCCGCTTGAGCGTTAATGTCGATGACATCAGATCGAGCGTCTCGGAGGCTGCGGGATCTGCTAACATCGATTCGCCACCGGATAGCGTCGAGGGATCGATGGCATCCAGTCCCAGCGTTTCGCTCAATGCCGGATCGACGGCACCGGCGACCGCTTGACCTACCGCGCCAGTTAAAAAACTTTCTAACACCGTACTGTCAAACTCTTCGGTATAAATCGTCGCTCGCAGATCATCCGCGATCATTTGCATGACGGATGAAGCCAATTGAACTCGGCGAATATCCATGTCACGTACGTTCATATTGGTCGCGTAAAATTGCAAGGTCGCCCCGACCAGCGACATCAATACAACGGCCATCGACAACGTTAAGACGACTTCAAGGATTGTGAAACCGAGTCGATATTCTGCTTTTCTGTTAAGCATTAAATCGCCCCGCTGTCGGTCGCACTTGCCGCCGCGTCAGCTTCTGATTGTGCCGCCGCATTCGCTTCTGCTTCTAATTGCTCAAGCCCCAACGTTGGGTCAAGGATCCAACGCGTGATGCTGTAATTGGCAACCGCAGGGCCATCACCTTCGGGATTTACCGCTTCGACCGACACACGAATCGCCAGCAAACCGTCCATCGCCGCTGGTGCGACATCGACCGCAAAGTTGAAAACCGTATCCGATTCGGAATCGGGACTCGGTAGCGGAGTCGGCGGCACGGCGGTCGGCATCACGGTCGTTGCTGTCACCATCACCTCAGCCAATTTGGATTGACACAGTAAACGTGCCATCGCCAATTCTTTAGCACTTCGCGCCGCATCGCCGCCTGTACCGACGATTTGCGACAACACCGCTAGCGACCCGCCAAGGATCGCCATGGCAAGCAAAATTTCTAATAACGAAAATCCTTTGCGATCGATCAACCTGTCGCTCCCGCAGTCTCAGGAACTGGCAACACGTCGGTCACCGTCGGTTCGCCGGTTAGCCCACGCAACAAAACAATCACCTGGCCCACACCCTCGGACGTGATGGTCACCGCAGCGGTGCTGGTTGTCCCGTCGGGATAAAACAAAATCGGTTGTCCCCAACCGACCGTCGCTTCAGCCTGCACCTGCGATTCGATCATGAAACTTCGCTGCGACGATTGCACGTTTAAACTGGTGATCGTCACCCCTTGGGGCAAATCGACTTCGCGAGCCTCCGCGACGACATCGACCTCTTGCATCGCCCCAGCCATTGCGTTGCCGCCGGTCAACAGCGCCGACGAACCGCCAGTCTGATCGAGCGCCTCGGTCATGTCGTTGGCATCGACCCACGGTCGGATTCGCAACTGATGAGTCTCAGTGCTTAATTGCACCATGTAAGTCCGCCCGCTGCGCATCGCCGCAAGTCGAGCTTGCATGAATTCGACTCGCATTTGATCGCCAGCTCGCAAGACCCGCCGATCGGCCAACAAACCGGTGAATGACGGTACAACCATCGCGGCCAAAGTGACCAAAATCGCCAGCGCCAACAGCAGTTCAACAATCGTGAAACCGCCGGGTCGTTCAGCGCGTCGCAAAGGCGCATTCGTTTGCCAGCGATTGAGGAAACTCATCGGTGACCTAGTTGCTGTTTACGACCAAATCATCTTCAGTATTGGTTTGGCCATCGAGTCCACCACTGCGCAGTTCAAAACTGTTGCCCTTGAGCGTGAGGGTGATCGAATTGCCCCACGCATCATCGGGAATCGTGGTCAAAATCGGGGCGGTCCATTTCGCCTTCTTTGCCGAATCGCTCGGTCCGTCTTTCAGCTCGTCTAGCGACTTGGGCAGCGAGTTCATGCGGATTTGGTACAACTGCACCGCCTGTTTCAGCGAGTTCAGTTGTGTGATCGTGGCATTCACGTTTGCGTCCGCTTGGGCACCCCCGAAATTCACCAGCACGATTCCGCCTAGAACAACCAGGATTGCCAACACCAGCAAAAGTTCGAGCAACGTAAAGCCATGTCGCCGTCTCGAAGACTTTGACACACGATTTGCTGGCTCAGTTAACGTAACTGGCACGGAAACAGATGGCCCAGAAACGGCAACGATGGGGCAGGTTCGAATCATTG
>DNWZ01000521.1 GCA_003506095.1 Planctomycetaceae bacterium
TGCCGAAATACTTGCCGATTATCCAACGGTACATCTACGAACACGCGACACTTCACCTCGACCCAGCCGATTACGAAGTGGTGCTGGCCATCGCGCGAGCCGAGAATCGCACGGATGCCTTCATCGCCGCAGCCCGATTGTCTCCTTCCAATGCGAGTATGATTTTGCGCGAAGCCTTCGCGGCGAAACAAGGTAAATACCAAGGCGACGATCGCGATCGCGTGATGACAGCCCTGTGGCAGATTAAGGGCAGCGATGAGGCTGAGTACATCATGGATTGGTTTTATAAAGACCGAACACCTGAGGTTAGTCGCATTTATAATCGAGCCGGTATTTTGGATTTTATGCTTGATCGTTTCAACGATTCCGATCGACAAATGCTGGCGCGGATAATACGCGATCCGCGTACCGATCAACTCAGTCTCGCTGAACACCGTCTGTTGGCCACTAAGCTGCAGCGGAACTTGCTAAGACCGATCATCGATCCAGAAGAGATAAGAAGGCTTTACCATCCCTTAGGGGATTCTCATTTCGACGGCCAGATGGATAAAGCGATTAAAGATTATCCACAGCAAACCCGTCAGGTCGTTTCTACACTTGCGATCTGGCGAGCCAGGTTGCGTGAAAGTGTACCGCAGTGGTCAAAAGCTGCATCACAATGATTGCCGATCGTTTCCGGCCGTCCCATTGTCGCTGATCGCTCCGTCGATCAGTCCTACGCATTCAAAACTGGGGCGTCACCGATCTTACCGTTGCCTGGAATGTTTATGGGATTTCACAGGCAGGAAGCTTATACCACTTTCGCCTCAACCCGGCGTCGCGACTTCGAATCGTTGCTTCCACAAATTGACTTGCTGGGCAACTCGCTGTGGTCCCGTGCTCCCTTCGCTTTGGAATGCCGCGACCGCGTTGGCCGCGCCCAAAACATTGGCGACCGATTCGTCGAGTTCGGGGGCGTGCTGGCGGAACACCTCAAGCGGCAGGCTCGCCAGCGGTACTTCGCGCTGCATCGCCTCGCCCACAATCGCGCCGACCAAGTGATGTGCCCGACGCTGCGGCATCCCCTTGGCGATCATGAATTCCATCAACGTCGTCGCGTCGAGATACCCCAAGTCCAGCCGATCGGCGATCGATTGACGACGCAGTTCCGCGCCAGCGACCAGCGGCGCAGCCAATTCCAACGACGCTTCGATGGTGTCGAACGAATCGAACAGCGGCGGTTTGTCTTCTTGCAGGTCGCGGTTGTAGGCCAGCGGCAGGTTCTTGACCAACAACATCAGCGTTTGCAAATTCCCCATCACGCGTGCCGACTTGCCGCGTGTCAGCTCTAAAACGTCGGGGTTCACCTTTTGTGGCATGATGCTGCTGCCGGTGCAGAACGCATGCGGCAGCTTCAAAAAACCGAACTCTACTGTGCTCCAAAGGATCCATTCCTCGGCCCACCCGCTCAAGTGGGACGCGATCATCGACAGCACAAATGCACTTTCCAAAACAAAGTCGCGATCGCTGCTGGTGTCCAAACTGTTCGCCGTAATGCCATCAAAACCGAGCGCCTTGGCGGTCATCCGTCGGTCGATCGGCAACGATGTCCCGGCAACCGCCGCGACTCCCAAACTGCACAGGTTCACTCGCTTGCGACAATCAGCGATCCGTTGGCGATCGCGCTCGAACTTTTCGATGTACGCAAGCCAATAGTGCGGTGCGAGCACGGGTTGAGCTCGCTGGAGGTGCGTGTATGCGGGCAAAATGACGTCGGCATCGCGATCACATCGGCTCAGGAACGCGCGTTGCAGTTCGACCAACCGTCCATCGACGCGATCCAGCGCCTCGCGAACCCACAATCGCACGTCGGTACTGACCTGGTCGTTGCGGCTGCGGGCGGTGTGCAATTTGCGCCCGACATCGCCCAAGCGATCGATCAACGCTTGTTCGATGTGCATGTGGATATCTTCCAGCTCGATCCGCAGCGGCAGCCGACCTTCGTCCAGTTCCTTGCCGATTTCTGCGAGTGTCGCGGCGATTTGGCTCGATTCTTCGTCGGTTAACATCCCTTGTGCGGCTAACATCTGGGCGTGAGCGATCGAGCCACGAATATCTTGCCAGTACAATCGTTTGTCGAAACTGACGCTTTCTGCGAATCGTTCAACACGTTGGTCAGTCTTGCTGTCAAATACGCCGCTGCGTGAAGGACTTTCCACGGATTACCTACCCTTATGGGATCGAGTCTTTAATAATGGAGCGCGCCGGGGCTGCACTGGGCGTCAGGTCTTAACACGGACGGTGCAAGACGTGCAGTAGGGAAGCAGCCGAGTTGATTTTATTTGTTTTTTGTCTCGCCGGAGAGGGTCTGCCCCTTTTCCCGACAGACTCTCCAAGGTTTTTCGAATGTTAAAGGGACTCATGGCGTTTCACCCCAGCAATCTCACCGATCGCAGCAAACATCCTCAGTGGTTACTGCGATCGCTGACTTTATTGCTAGCCGCCAATTTACTCGCTGGCGGATTTTCGCGAGCTCAACCACCGATCGACCCGCGCCCGGCCGCTGCACTGCAGACAGTCACAATGGCCGTGTCCGGTTCGCCTTACGGCGTTGCCAGGATTGAAATCCCGCTGGCCGCAGCGATGCGAGGCGTGAACCTGCCGCCGCTGGAAGTCACCGACGACGAAAACCGCATCCTCTACCCCGTCACTCGCGAAATCTTTGCCACACCTGGCCCGCGTCCACGATTGGACGCAGACGACGTCGGCCAAATCATCGGCGGCGGACGGCTGCTGCGACGCATCACCGACATGGTTCGCGAAGTCACCGAAGAACCCGAACCGGCCGCCGTGGCGCGAGAAGTGACATTTCTGTTTCGCGGCGATCAACCGCTGCGTGTTCGGTTAAGCGTCGCTGATGTCGCAGGACGTACCGAACTGCTGCTCACCCCCGGCCCGGCCCCCGTGGCTGCGACCTATAAAGACCTGCTGGCCCAGTGGTGGTCGGCTTACACATCCGCGATCGATCGCCAAATCGCTAGCGGTGACTATCCGCCGATCGTCGAAAATTACTTGGTCGCACTGTTGTCCGGACGGCTCGATTTGCCGCTGCCCGCCAATTTCCTTGACGATCCCAACGGCGGCGATGCGTCGCTGCTGTCAACGCTGGGCCTGATCGCCGGGACCGAAGCGATCCAAACGTCGATCCTTCGCCGCGTCGCTGCGGGCACTGCCGGAGCCGCCGAGGTCGCCAGCCTGCCGCTGCCAGAGGGCCCGCGATGGAGCCTCGATGATGCTTCCGCAGCCGAAGATTTAATCGCCGAAGAATCGGCTTTGCCCGAATCGGCTTTACCGCAGTCGGCTGAGCCCCGCGACGAGGTCGTGATCGAACCTTCGGCGTCGCGGGTACCGCCAGAATGCTTTTATCTGCGGTTCGGTTCGTTCGCCAATTACATGTGGTTAAGCGACCTTTCGGCAGAATACGGCGGCGACATCAGCCGGATGATCACGCTGCGCGGTGTCGAAAATAAATCGTCGCAAAGGATCGAACAGCAACTCGTTTTAAAAACCACTGAACTGGCCCGTCTGGTTGGCGATTCGGTCATTCAAGATGAATCGATCATCGGCACCGATCTGTTCCTTTCCGAAGGGGCGTCGCTGGGCGTCCTGTTTCATGCTCGCAATACGTTTGTCCTGCGTCGATCGATGGAATCGGATCGAGCGGCACTGCTTCAGGTCGACCCGACGGTCACCGAGCGAATGGTCAAAATCGATGGTCGCGACATTTCGTTGATCGAGTCGCCAGGAAACCGCGTACGATCGTTTTTGGCCGTCGACGGCGAATTCGTGCTGGTCAGCAATAGCGAAACGCTGGTCAGAAGGTTCTTGGAAGTCGGGCGCACGGGCAAGTCGCTTGGGCAGACCGCAGAGTTCCGACTGGCACGCAAGTTGATGCCGATCAGCGAGCAGCACTCGGTCTTCGCATTCATTTCGCCAGCGATGTTGCGCGGGTTGGTCAGCCCACAGTACCTGATCGAAATGCGCAGGCGGCTGGAATCAGCGGCCGAAATGTCACTGCTGCGCCTGGCACGTTTGGCCTCAGCAGCCGAATCGCAACCGCTTTGGGAGGTCGACGACCTAGTCGATGCGGGGTTCTTGCCGCTGGGGTTTGGCGATCGGCCCGATGGCAGCGGTTTAATCACCGTGGGCAACGAAATCGTCGACTCGCGGCGTGGCCGCAGCGGCACGTTTTTACCGATCGCCGACACGGTCATTGGGGCCGTGACGGACGAAGAAGATCGTTGGTATCGCGAAATCGCAAATTATCACAGCACCCAGTGGAAACAGATGGATCCGATCACGGTCGCACTGCGGCGCACCACCGTCGGCGATCCGGTCGACCCCCAATCGCCCCCTATCGAGCGGTTACACGTTCGCGCCGAAATCGCCCCCTGGTCGCCCGAAAAATACGGCACGATCGCCCGCCAACTCGGGCCTCCCACTGCGGTAAAAATCAGCTTCGCACCAGACGACATCATCTCCGTGCAAGCTCACGTCGTTTCCGACCAACTCGGCGGTTCGATTCCGCCGCACCATCTGTTCGCCGCCATCAAGGACACCGTACCGCCATCACCGGACGATTTCGATGGGCTGCTAAAGACTTATGGCGCCCTTCGGGGCATACCCGGCTACATCGGCGCTTGGCCTTATCCAGGATTGCTGGATCGTTTGCCTCTGGGAATCGGCCGCGGCCAACCGGTTGGTCCGGGGATGACGCGTTTGGTTGGCGGGGTCTATCGTTTTCAAGGCAGCGACTTCAGCATTTTGTCGTTTCAGCCCGAAATCTTACAAAGCTCGCTGCCGCACATCGTCGCTGACCAAACGGACGATCTGGCCCAACTGCGCATCCGTGCTGGCAACCTCACCGGCAGTAAACTCGAATCGTGGGCCAATGCCGAACTGTTTCGCCGCACCGTCGCATCGTCCCAAGCTGGCGCGGCGTTGCTGAACATGCTGACGCGACAATTGAAAGTCGATCGCGATCAATCCCTTCAAATCGCAGAAGATTTACTAGGCGCAAAACTGCAGGACCCACTCGGAGGCGATTATCGGTTGGTGACCAGTGCCGCATCGCTGACCGATCACACCCACTGGGCCAGCAGCAAGTGGCGCGATGGCGTCCCACCGAACGTGCCTCCCACCGACTACCTCGCCCCCGTTTTGACGTGGTTCCGAGGCGGCGAAGCACACGTTACTCAGTTCGATAACCGGGTCAGTGCGAACCTGCAAATCGACATCCAGCGAAAACGGATTCAACCTCAAATCCAGAACCCACCCTTGCCACCCAAGCCTAACCGCTAAACTTTCCGGCAGCAAAATGCCAGCCGAGAAGGCTGCCGATTTTCGCATGTCAATGCAAACCATTGAACCCAGAGTGGGGATAGTATACCCTGCCGCGTGTGAAGGTCGTTGTCGCGTCGCCGCCCCCAGTTCTCCAACCCGACAATGACTGCGATTCGGTTTCTTGGTTCTTGATGCATCGCAGGCCATATGTCGACGCTGGTTGTTCGGAGAGTTAATTCTTCTCGCGACATTGATTCGTTTATCCGCGTTCCAGCGGAATTGTATGACCACGACCCACACTGGGTCGCGCCGTTGCATTCGGAAGTTCGGGCGAGGCTAAGCCCCCAGCGAAATCCCTATTTCCAACACGCGCAAGCCGCAATGTTTCTCGCCGTCCGCGACGGAAAAGCGGTCGGACGGATCACTGCACAGTGCTGCGAACTCGCCCAAAAATACCAGCGACCTGGCGACGGGCACTTCGGTTTTTATGAATGCGAAGCTTCCCAAGAGACCTCCGCGGCATTGTTTTCCGCAGCCTTGCAATGGCTCAAGGAACTGGGAATGAAAAGGATGACAGGACCGTTCAGCCTGTCGATTCATCAAGAGGCCGGTTTGCTGGTCGACGGCTTCCACCGACCACCGTTCGTCTTCATGGGCCACAACCTTCCAAGGTATCAGCAAGATTTTCTCGCATCAGGTTTGACCAAAGAGATTGACTTGTTTGCCTACCATCTTGATATCAGCAAACCGTATCCCGAACGAATCAACCGTATCCTGGCGCTCACCAACCGCGATTCAAATATAAACCTTCGCAACGTCAATAAACGGCGGATTCGTCAAGAAATCGGTTTGCTGCTGGAAATCTTCAACGAAGCCTGGGAGGATAATTGGGGCCACGTTCCGATGACCGATGCTGAAGTTGGCGACCTCGCAAATCTGGTCAAAAGACTATTTACCGAAGATGCCATTTTGCTTGCCGAAATCGATGGTTTCGTGGTCGGTTTTATTGTCGTCATCCCCAATCTCAACGAACTCACACGGGACCTCAAAGGCCGTTTGATGCCGCTCGGATGGTTAAAGCTGCTGTATCGCATCCAATTCACGACGACCGGATCGGTCCGTGTCCCATTAATGGGCATTCGCAAGCAATTTCAAAATACCCGCACGGGTGCCGCTATCGCCTTTTCGATGATCGATCGCTGTCGCCAAGCCTGTTTGGCAAAAGGGGTAAAGCACTGCGAGATGTCGTGGATCTTGGAATCAAATACCGCCATGCGAGGCATCTTGGAAGCGTCCGGATCGCAGATCTACAAAACCTACAGGATCTACTCCAAGGCCTTGGCTTGATTGGAAACCCTTTCGTTCACTCGTTCCGCTGCGGCCGTAATCACCTTGCGGCCGAGGCCAACTTGGGCACTGGCACGGCGCTGCCAGTTTCCCCCGGAAGGGGCTGTCGCCAATGCCCCCGCACCCAGCGACGCTGCCCAACAGCCATCTAGGCTCGATGCTAGAATGGCGTTCCTGTTTTAAACTTGAGCCGTCCGTGATGCCATCTGCCAACCGCGAGGCATCCGTCGACTTTTCCTACACGCAAGAAACCACGTCATTGTCTTCCCAACGCTTTAGGCTCGGAACGTTTTTCGGGATCGGCCTCTATGTTCACTGGACATTTGTGCTCTTGGTCGCCTACGTGACGTATGTGACTTGGGCGTCGGGGGCCAGTCCCGTCATGGTTGTGTTTACCATTGTCCAACTGCTGGCCGTTTTTGCCTGCGTAACTCTGCACGAATATGGTCACGCGTTGGCCGCGCGCCGATACGATGTTGAAACCCACGACATCACGCTGTTACCAATCGGCGGCGTCGCACGACTGAAACGGATCCCGCGCATACCGATTCAAGAGTTCGTGATCGCGGTTGCTGGGCCCGCTGTCAACGTCGTCATCGCAGCAATCTTGTTAATCTTCATTTTTGCCACAGGACAAGGATGGTTGTTTGAAATGTTGTACGAGGTGATGTCAGGAACCATCGCCCCCGAAGAACTTGAATCATCCCGCCAAGCGTTCGACCAGGTCTTCGAAACGCCGACATTGATCGGATTCGCGCTATCGATCTTCACCATCAATGTCATCTTGGTCCTGTTCAATATGATTCCGGCGTTCCCCATGGACGGTGGGCGAGTCTTGCGCAGCCTCCTGGCGATGATTGTGCCTTATGTTTGGGCAACTCGTTGGGCCCAGCGGATCGGGGTGGTTTGCGCGATTCTAATGGCCGCCGCAGCGTTGACCAGCGATCCGCCAAGAATTGTTATGCTTTTGATCGCCGGTTTCATCGTCTTTGCCGGGCTGGCCGAAGTGCGTCAAGTCGAAGTTCGTGAAATGGTCGATGGCCTGACCGTTGGCGATGTGATGACCGAAAATGTCCCCGTCGTCCGCGCCGATATGACTGCCGGACAGTTGAGCCATTGGTGGAAAAGCCATCCCAATCAATCCGCTGCCGTCATCGGAATCAATGGTATGCTGTTGGGACAATTGCGACTGCGCGACCTTATCAGTCACCTGCAGCAAAATGCTGCGCATCTACCAAACGCATCCTCGCCAACACCCGACAACTCTTCGCCTTACCGGGCATTTGAAGAACAACCACCCCAGTGGGATATCACGGCAATCGACTTAGCCGATCCCAACGCCGACACGCTCGAAGCCGACGAAGGGCTCGAAGGTCTAATGGCTAGCGGAAAACAAACCCAGCGTGAGTTTGCCGTTACAGATCACTCCGGTCGCTTGATCGGCTGGATCAACCTCGACAACATTCGAGAACATGCTGCACTGGCAAAGCTGCGCACACTCCAAAACAAAAAACAACAACCAACCTGGTCGATCGACCACCATGCCTGACACTTAACTCTGATTTGAAATCTGTGATTTCCGCACCCCACTGACCGCTAAAAACAATGCCTTAGCGCTCGCGACTGCTTGCCTTTAAACTCGATCGATCATTCAAATGTATCCACCCAGAAACGCTGCTCCAATCGTCGCACGATTAACCCTGTTGGCTTGCTTGCTCTTTTTGGCCAAGACCACCCACGCCCAAGAAGCGGGCAATGTCGTGCTGGTGACCATCGATGGGTTGCGATGGCAAGAAGTGTTTGGTGGAGCAGATGAAAGATTGGTCAGCGACGATGGCGGTGTGAAGGATGTCTCTGCTGCAAAGCAAAGGTTTTTGCGAAGAGATCGCAAGGCCAACCGAGAGACGTTGATGCCGTTTTTCTGGTCAGTGATCGCGCGGCAAGGCGTGATCTATGGCGACCCCGAGCAACGATCGTCGGCCGTACTGAGCAATAACCTTCACTTTTCATACCCAGGTTACAATGAACTGCTGACCGGATCTTTTGATCCCAAGATCGATTCCAACGCGAAAAAATACANNGGTCGCGTCGCGGCATTTTGCAGTTGGGATGTTTTTCCTTATATCATCAATGACCGCCGCAGTGGTGTGGTCGTCAACGCCGGGTGGCAACCAACGGCAACACTCCTCGACCCCGCTGACGAAGCGGTCGCTGCGGCACGCAAGCAACTTGTACAACTTGATCAACTTGCCGAACAAGTGCCGCATATCTGGCCGGGCGTTCGATTCGATTACTTCACTTTCAAAGCCGCACAGGTATACCTTCAAGCGATGCGCCCTCGTGTACTTTACCTTTCACTCGGCGAAGTAGACGATTGGGCACACGAAGGACGCTACGACTTATATTTAGACTCGGCCCAACGCAGCGATCACTCCATCGGCGAACTTTGGGAAACGATCCAGTCGATTCCGCAGTATAAAGACAATACGACGCTAATCTTGACAACCGACCATGGCCGCGGCGAAGGACGCACCGAGTGGAAATCGCACAGTTCAAATATTCCAGGTTGTGAAGCGATTTGGGCAGCAGTCATCGGCCCCCAAATCTCCCATCATCAACCAACCGATTCCACCGTCACGCAATCGCAAATCGCGAGCACCGTTGCAGCTTGCCTCGGACTCGATTTTCAAAGCAATTTCCCCAACGCGGCGACATCGCTGCCCGCGGTGTCGATCCGCCCAATTGCTTCCGATGCGGCATCTAACGATTCGGCCGATCGGCGATAGGCTCGGTTGCCGGAAAGCAACTAAGTCAGATCGGATAACTGAAATAGGCCGAACTTCCAAATCAGATGCATCGTTAAAAGAACGACTATATTCCAACCGATGAAAAAAGTTTTATTGAACCACATCGGATAGCGGTCAGGCCCAAAGATGGTGTCGAAAATGAAGAAGGTCGCTCCAGCGAGCATCAGTACACCGACATACCACCCCGAAAAGAACTGCCACGCGATGATCGATTCCACCAGCATCATTGAAATTAACAACACCTTCGCCGGACGAACTCCAATATAAACCGCTGTCGAACGCCGACCCGCCAATCGGTCTGGCTCGACATCCATTAATTGTCCAAAAATGTGACTGATCATCGCAAACAGCCCACTGAAGATCATCGCTGGTGCATTCAACTGAGGCATGTCACACAACCAGCTGGCAAGCACGAAAACAAGCACGTATCCGGCTTGATTGAGGATGTCAAGAAAAGGCTGCTGCTTGAAATTCAACCCGTTATAAGTCGCATTTGTCAACAAAACCATTGCAAACCAAAAAATCATTTTCAAGCCCGCAATCGCGACAAAGGCGACTAAAAAAGGGACTTGAACCAGCAGAATCAGCCACGGCAAACGATGAATCATGTCATTGTCTGGTCTGGCCCCAAACAGCCAACTGTCTTTTCGCGGATTCAGCGCGTCGGTTTGCGTGTCGGTCAGGTCATTCCAGCCATAGATCAACAACCCCAAAGGGAAGCAAACATAAGTAGCACCCAACCAAAATCCGACCGACGCAAACATATCCTGCTGGGCAAATGGCAAAAGGTAGAACCACAACGCGGTTAACCAGAAACCCGGGCGTGATATCTTGACAAGTGCGACCGTCGTGCCCCAGCAGTTCATGCAGCGTTACCAGTGAAAGATTGATTGCCGCTGGACGACAGCCAATCGGAACCTGATTCAATTTTGCATTCCAATCATCGAAGTGCCAAGATGCCCTGCCTGTTGAGCCACATCGCGTATCGCATCGATACCGACAGCCGCCCTGGCACGAAACCCCGCCGAACACAACTTATCTGCTTGCTGATGAAAACGAAATGAATCATTACCGTGTCGGCCGCGATTGTCATGCTGTGCAGGCTCGTCACCGCCCAACCACAATCCATTGATGTCGGCCAACCCAGCAAGGCAATCTAGGGGCAGCAAGGAAGCCAGGGGGTGGTAGACTGGCCTGGAGAGTCGCCAAGAAAAACGTCACCGGCGTGTTTGACGCTTTCTTGCTGGACATGCTTGACCTGTTCCTATAATTGAACGGGATTCAGCCTTACGCATGAGTGCACGAAAGTGCATTCGTGCACAAGTCAGATTCCCTTAGCTTGGTTAATGGAATACACTGCTGAGACCCTATCTAATGCCCCACCTCTGCTCCACCCAGTGTCGCAGCGATTGCGCTACGACATGTTCCCGCGAGCCTGCCCCGTCCTTTTCAGGTCGAAACGTAACCCTGTCGCAATTCGATGGCGTTTCCGCGTTCGAAATAAGTGAACGCGATCCAACCACGCAGACCTTCGAGAGAATTTCGGCGATGATTCATCCTCCGCACCTCGTCTCAGAGCAGTTTGAGTACCGTAGTGGGCCCAGTATCCATTCAGAGACCATGCTTTCAGCAATCTTTGTCACCGATGCCGACGGGCGACTTCTGCACGCTTGTGATAGCGGGCTTCGCCAGTTGCGGCTGCCACGGGCCAACTGGAAAGGGGCACTTTGGTATTCAGGCCTGGCTGATGAGTTTCAGTCGTTAAAGGATGATTGGAACGCTCGCGACCCGGCGTGTACCCGGGTTATCACGTGCAAGGCATTTCGCGAGGAATCCCCGGTTTGCCGTCTGCTCGTTTTGGCGTTTGAGAAGTCGTCTGATAGTTCCGGCTACATGGCTTCGTTGAAAGTCGTATTCACCTCCCTTGTGCAGACATCTCATCATGCGAGCAGGGGTGGCGGGCGTTACGAGGTGGCTGTTTTTTCTGTTCCGGATCAGCGTATTACGTGGGCGCGGTCCGACGGCAAGATGGAACTGGTTTCGGTTGTGCGTAATGTTTCCTGGAATGAATGGCTTGAAAGGATTTTGCCGGATGAACGCGAGGAAGTCTTTGCGAGGCTAAACCGATTGATCGATGGCCGTTGCGAAATGGTTTCCCTGAAATTCCGGGTGACAGCGGGTGACGGCAGGATCGAGTTCCTCGATTGCCGCTTTTACTCTGTCCTTCGCGACGTTTCTGGCAGGGCGGTTATCGTCAAGGTTGACGCGTTGGTTTCCTTCGGTGTGGGCAAATCGTCTCTTGAGCTTCACCAGGGCAATCAACTTCTGGACCACGTTCATGAATCCGTTGTCGCCATGGATTTGAACGGCATCATTCATTACTGGGGCAAAGGCGCAGAGAAGCTGTACGGCTGGACCAGAGAGGAAGCGATCGGGAAAGCAGTTACGATGATCGTTCCGCAATGCGAGGTGAAAGATCAGCATGAGCGAATGCGAAAGGTCATCTCAGACGGTTCTTGGAGCGGTCGCTTTCAACAATCCTGCAAAGACGGTTCGACGTTTCTCGCGTCATCTCATATCTCACTTGTCAAGGATGACGATGGAAATCCCATCGGGTTTGTCGGGATTGATAACGACACCACGGAGTGGTTTGCCCAACAACGCCAGGTTACGGAGATGCAAACTTCGCTCGCGTCGGCTCAGTGGCTGTCCATTCGCGGTGAATTGCTGGCCGGTTGCTGCCACGAACTTTGCCAACCTGTGTTCGCGATTCAAAACATCATCAGCGCGGTTCGTAGATTGCTAGATTTAACGCCTGATTCCGAACGGGTAAAGCAATTGCTGGCAATGTGCTCTGAAGAGGTTACTCGTGCGGCGGAAATTTCCGAAAAGCTACGTGGCTATGCAACCCGCCCCCAGGACAAGTTGGACCAATGCGATCCGCGAAAGTTGCTTGAAGATTGCAGCGCAATCGGTCGGTTGCATGCTGAACTTGCGGGGGTTGATTTCGAAATTCAGATCCCCAAAGAACCCTGCGAAATTCTTTGTGATCAAATCCAATTGCGACATGTCATCATCAATTTATTGCGGAACGCGTTCGATTCGCTGAATGAATGCGACCTGAGCATTAAGAGGGTGTTATTGCGAGGGGAAGTTAGCGATTCGGATTTTATCATTTCGGTAATCGACAATGGAGTTGGCATTGCCGAGCATGCACGCGAGAAACTTTTCTCGCCATTTTTCACGACCAAGCGAAACGGAACCGGGGTTGGCCTAGCAATGTGTCGAAGCATCGTCGCGACTCACGGCGGGAAACTCACCCTCGTGCGATCCGCGACGTACGCTGGGGCCCATTTCGATGTCGCCCTGCCACGAATCACGCGTTAAAGATCGCGTTCTATCCAACACGCCATTATACGCCATGGCCAAACAGCCACCGAGAACCAATCCGGAAAGCGAAGAAAACCCCGGCTCGCGGCATAGTGGCTAATGGTTTTTGGACAAGGATTTCAGCAGGGCTGCGTTCGTGAACATTCACTTAAACCGTGGCGGACTATGGGGCATTTATCGTCGTACCCTGGAGGCCCCGTGACTGCTGCTGCATCCAACGGTCGTGCCACTGAGAAAAGGAAAGTCGAGACAGGGTGCCGTCACCCTGCAACCCGTGGTGTGACAGTAGTTCTGCCTCGAGCAGCATCTATTCGATCGAGATCTGCGGATCGGTATCGACCGATGCGAGATCGACCAAACGGAGGCCGTGTTGGCTGCCGGCGGCCACAAATCGACCATCGGGACTGATCTCTCGACACCGGTTGTCTGTGTCCTGATGTTCGGATGATGGAAACAGGCTTTCTGTAGGCAGCATCCGGTGGCCTGTTGTGCAATTGCAGGCATCAAAAACATCGTCGCCACCGAAGAATACTATATGGTCTGAGTTATTTGGACGAAAACGGGCCAACGGACGCCGTAAATGGGCGAACCCAGCCATTTGCCCGTGTTGGTGTTCAATACGCGAAGGAAGCCATCGCCATCGCCAATTAAAAGGTAGCGGCCGTCGCTGGACGATTCAAGCAACTTGATTGCATTGCGACAGACAAAGGGACCACCTGCCAATTCGCTACTGGAAAGATTCCAGCAACTGATGGACCGGTCGT
>DNWZ01000397.1 GCA_003506095.1 Planctomycetaceae bacterium
CGGTCTTGGTGTCACCGGCGTCGGGGTCGGTGTCGTTGGTCAGGACGTTGCCGGTGGGATTCGTGCCTGCGATGGAGTTGGCAGTTCCTCCGGCTTCCACAGCGATCGCGGTATCGGCGACAGCGATGGGAGCTTCGTTGACGTCGACAATGGCAATCGTAATCACTTGTTCGTGAAACAGCCCCGCTTCATCGGTCGCTCGAACGGTTACCGTATGCGAGGTTTGCGTTTCATAATCGAGGTTCGCACCCGCTTTAACGCGGATTTCGTTTCCGACGATTTCGAAATTCGTCGTGTCACCACCGACTAATGTGAACGTGACATCATCGTTGGGATCGGGATCGTTGCTGCCCAGACGTGAGACGATCGTTCCCGCGGCGCTGTTTTCCGCGACGCTGGGAATTCCTGCGAACAGGCGGATATTATCTAGCGCGATGTCGACACTGGTCGTCGTAGTGGAGATATCGCTGAAACGCAGCGTGGTGCTGGTGCTGTCGGCTACAAAGGTATAACTGTAAAGGCGATGATCGGTGGGCATGGCGCTGTTGGACACGATCGTTTGATTTAACAGTGTCGCGCTTCCGAAGGCTTCCAAACGCAGGGTTTGGGCTTGGCCGCTTCCGAAAGCTCCGTAATCGAATAGGACGGTATATGTTTCACCGACAACCGTACTAATGGTCTGCTGAATCGAACCGGTATTTTCTGTGTTGCCGCCGCTAAAAATCGCTTGTCCGGTTCCGTCACTGGGGCTTGCCGCGCCACCGATACTGACATTCCCTGTCACCGTCCAGTCGGTCGTGCCGCTTTCGAAGGACCCATTGGTTACCAGATTCGCTCCTGAGCCAGACGCGAAGATGTGCGTCGGAGCTTCGTTGATATTGGATAAGTTGACGGTATAAGATTGCAGGAATGACAATCCACCTTGGTCCGTCACACGGATCGAAATGTTATGTGATGCCGAGCTGTCGTAGTCTAGTAAGGCTCCGTTTGCTACGGTCACCTCACCAGTGACCGGATCGATTGCAAAACGACCACTGGCGCTGTTGGTCAGTTCATAGGTCAACGTATTGCCGAAATCGGGATCAAAGCCGGATGCAGTTCCGACGATCGTTCCGTTGGCTGCATTTTCGACGATCGTCACCGGGGTGAAGGTGATGCTGGATGGCGCGTTGTTTGGCGGTGCCGGGTTGATGGTGAACTGCTTGTCGAACGTGTTACCGACCGAATCGGTAACGCGGACCGTGATGTTGCGCGGTGGATCGTTCTCGGCATCAAAAGTGGAGCCCGCCTTGACCACGACATGATCGCCCAGGATTTCAAAGTCGTTGGTGTCGGCTGCGACGATCTCAAAAGTAAAGGTTTCGTTCGGATCAATGTCGGTGGGAAGCAACCGGCCGATGACCGCACCCGCTTGCGTCGCTTCGATCAAGCCGGGAGTGTAGACCTTCTGCATCACGTGCGAACCCGAGTTGGGATTGAACGCGGTCCAGGCGAAGATGAGGGAACCGTCGCCGCGCTGGGTGACTCGCGGTGTTGCGTTCCAGCCGCCCGGATTGTCGCTGATGCGAAACTCGCCGCTGGTGGCATTGCCGCCAGAATCGAACGTTCGCGCCCAAACGGCCATGCTTTGACCTTCGCCCGGACCGATCCATGTCGCAACGAATCCACCGTTATTGAGTCTTGCGATATCGGGCGTGGTTTGATCGGCGGCGGTCGATTGGGCCAATTGAATGTGGCCAGTGGCAAAGGTGCCATCGGTATTGATGATGCGAGCAATCGATGCCGTGCGACTTCCATCCTCGGCCCACGATTGCCAGGTCACGACAAAACGACCGTCGGACAAGGTGGAGACTCGCGGCTCCAACTGATTGCCTGCCTGGAATTCAGAATTGACGATGAAATCGGTCGCGATAACATTGCCGCTGGCATCGAAGATTTTTGCACGGACGCCCCAACCACCGGAGTCGCCGCCATTTGCCATCCACGCGATCAGCGTTTGTCCTAGTTGGTTGGTAACCGGTCGAGCCTCGCGTTGATCGCCGACATTACTCGAATGGATGAATTGCTCGGTGCCAATTTTGTTACCAGCCGCATCGAACCGTTGCATCATGGCGTCCCAACTGTTTCCATCGGGCTGAGTAAAGCTACGCCAGGTAACAATGAAACTACCGTCTGGAGCGGCAGAGATCGCGGCATTGTCTTGTTGATTGGTCGTATAGGTGTTTACCAATATCTCCGAACCGATCATCGTCCCCGTCGCGTCGTAACGAGCGACTCTTACGCCGTGGCTACTTCCATCGCCGCCGGCGCCGTCGGAGAACCACGTTGCCACAAAACCACCGTCGGGAAGTGCGGCTACGTTTGGATTGTATTGATGACTCCCTTGACTCGCTTGATTGAGGTTAAAGTACGGTCCGATCGCATTCCCGTTACCGTCGAAAATCTGAGCGGCGGTACCCCACGTAGCACCACCGCTGGTTTCGATGCCGATATTTCGCCATACCAACAAGTGTCCGCCGTTGGCTAACGTGGTGATTTCGGGATGCAGCCACGAAACCTGAGTGAAATGATCGGTTTGAAGGATGCCACTCTGCGGAACAAAATCGTTACCCGACAGACTGAAATGTTGTCGGAAAATGAAGTCGTCGGTCATCGTCGCGAAGGAGCTGTTACTGGTTTTTTGCCATGTAAAAACTAGATCGCCGTTATCCAGTTGCGAAACCACGGGAAGATGCTGGCGTGCGTCGGCCATGTAAGAACCGACTTGCAACTCGCTTCCCAACGCGTTGCCGTTTGCATCATAACGCTGGGCTAAGACCCGATAGTTCGATCCTGCATCCGCAGACGCGTAGGTCACCAGAAACGTACCGTCGTTCAGTAGCGTCAAATCCGCATGGGCTTGATCGTTGACCGTACTAGTATTCAACCGCCACTCGTCCTTTAGGACGGTTCCAGCACTATCGTATATTTTCCCGAAGATCCCGTTAGAACTGCCGTCACCCATGCGATAGGTGACCAGTACACGGTCGCCATCGAGAGCGATGATGCGGGGATCGAATTGAGTGCTAGATGTGGTTGTATTGACTACGAAATTACTACCGACGGCATTTCCGGTTGCGTCGTAGTACTGTCCCAAGACAGCGCTCCCCGAACCGTCGGAAAAGGAACTGTTATCTTGCCTCCAAGTAACAAGGAAGCTCCCATTGGCGAATCCGGCGATGGCCGGTTGATACTGATTTCCAGCGCGATTATCAACGATGATTTCGCCCGTGGTTGCGGTTCCATCCGCATTGAACTTTCGAGCGTACACATCCAGGAAGTCAGCGACCCCGTCTGAACTTTCGTCTGCATAACCTCGCCAAGTGATCGCGAATCCACCGTCGCCCGTTGCCGTAATTTTCGGTTCTTGCTGATGGCTCCAAGTCGTCACGTTGGCTCGCAATTGGCCGGTGATACCGTTGAGGTTACCGTCGAAGACCTTGTAGTAAACACCGTCACCACTTCCATCCGCACTATGGTCACGCCAAACCACGACGATATTGCCGTTGCTTAGTCGCACAAACTCGTTCTCATACTGGTGATGACTCAGCATGTTTCGATCGAGCAGCTCCGGAGCGCCGACGGCGTCGCCGTTAACATCATAGCGTTGGACCATCGTGTCCCAGCCACTATGAAAATCCCACGTAGCGTAGACCACTGCATAACCACCGTTATCCAGCGGTATGGTACTGTGGCGGAAGGCACTATAGTGGGTATAGGACTGGATGATTTCTTGTGGTTGCGCGACCAAGTCGTTGCCCGGACCCCATAGCACAATGTCTGTCGGAGCAGCGTTGAAGACACCTCGCGTGGAATCGAATGTACTATCGGCAAACTTAAAGAGCTCGACATCGGTTACTGTATCAGTTCCATCGGGGCTGCCGGGGCGATTATCGACGATGGTCCAAGTACGGTTACCTAGATCGGTGAGCGTATAGTCAGCCGCGTTGCCGGTATAGATTGCGACATCGCGTCCGATGCCACCTTGGATCGTGTCGTTGCCAGCGCCGCCCGTGAATGTGTCGTTGAAGCCGATGGGGTCGAATTCGACGATGAAACGATTGCTAGTAATCTCGGACGTATCCGACCACTCTCCGGCGGCGTTCATCAGCAAGCCATCTTCCCACTGCAGCCCATCAGGTTGGCCAGCCGCAAAGTTTTGGTACTGTACTGGAGTTCCGTCGAACCAGACAAACGCATCTTGGCGGCCGGTATCAGTGGCTCCGAGCCAGACGTCGTTGCCTGCAGCGAGCGTACGCACGAACTCGTTTTCGCCAGCGCTATTGATCGTCACCATCCGGCCTTGGATACCACCGACGCTGAGACTTTCGGCATGCGCCTTGGCCTGGGCCAGCGTCATGGTTGTATCGATCAGTTTGTAAAACTTGCCCGTGACGGCGTTGTATTGCAGGGTGTTGTCGAGTGCCAGGACATCAGCGACCGACAGATCGTCGCCGATCAGGATGTCGTCCCCAGCGCCACCAATCAGCGTGTCGTTATCGGTGAGTGTCCCATGGCCGGTCATCCACGGAGTGATCGTGGTGCCTGTTAGACCGAACTCGCCAACGTTAGGAACGCCGCCCCAGATGTTGGGCGTCACGGCGATATTACCGCTGCGATAGCCAGCCTGGATACCATGGACGACACTGGCCGTGCCCGCCAGCAAAGTGGACGTGTCGTTGGTGAAATCGACGGAAGCGATAAGAATGTCGGTATCGCGAGCCGTGAAGAGACGCGTTGCAATCTGGGCCTCGCCGCCGTTAGGTCCAGCGTTGTTGTCGTAATACCATTTCCCGTCCTCACTATTGTAGAAAACGGCGATGAAATGGTGAGCGTTTTGGGGATGGGGTGTGCCACCAGATAATCGTGTGAAAACGTTTTCGACCGAATAGAGGATATAGCCGGTACCGGTGCGATCATCCGCAACGGCGACGCCGCTGCCTAAGGGACCGACTTGGTAAACCAGTCCTCCGCCATAAAGCGTGTCATTGCCATCGCCACCGGTAATCGTATCGTTGCCCGCGAGGCCGCTGACGGACAACTCCGTAACACCGGATTCGGTCCAGGTGTCGTTCCCGTTGGTGAGCGTTGTATGTTCCGCAACATCCGTCAACGCGATCGACATCACCTCGCTGTAAGAATTCCCCGCCGCGTCGGTGACTTGGACGGTTACGTTGTGAGATGTGGCGTTGTCGTAGTCGAGTGCTCCAAGTCCTGTGTAAGTGATTTCACCGGTAGTGCTGTTGATCGCAAAACGACCGCCTGCATCGTTGGTTAGGCTGAACGTAAAGCTCGAAAGAACTTCGCTGGCGTCCCACTCGATGATGTAGGCGAAGGTGTTGGAGGCAGAACTGTCCAGCCATTGTCCGTTGGCAACTTGTATTCGAGCGTAATCTTCGCTGGCGACCGTAGCGCTCGGTTCACCCGGTTTCCAGTTTTGGTAGAAACCTGGTTGTTGGGTTCCGGTCGAATTACCGATCCAGAATGTTTCAGCGTCGGCGGTTCCGTCCTGCCAGCGCCACGTCCCTTCGACCGTTTGGTCGCTGGCACCGATCCACACGTCGGCATTGATCGAGCGGGCGAGATTCCAGAGCGTATCGTTCTCGTATCCGGATCGAATCGTCGCCAATTGCCCGGACTGGCCGTTGAGCGTTGCAGCGTTGGCTGCGATTTGCGCCGCAGTCCATGTGGTCGCCGAGTTCACGACGCGGTAGAACTTGCCCGTGGCTGCATCGTAAGACAACGTCGGATCGTTGTTCAGAATCGTGGTGACGGCAGCCGGGATTTCGATCACGCGAACGTCGCCGATCACAGGGCCCCACCATTGCCCGTTGGTGTCCAAGGAAGCGAAATCAAGTTCTGTCGAAGCGTCGGTTGCTGTAAAGGTAAACGAGCGATTGGCGAACAGCATGTTACTGGTCGACCAACCCGCCGGTTGCGTCATCGAAAAATCCTGGCTTGCGCCGTCCGCACTGACACGCAAATCTTTGACCGCATCACCACCGCCCCAGTGCCCTGACATGGCGAAGACAACTTGATACTGCCGACCGGCCACGGTGTCGAGCGTCTGATAAATCCCGCCCGCAGTCGATCCGTTCAGATCGACTGTGCGGCCTCCCAGTGGCGATGCTTGAGTTTCGGTTCCATGGTAGCTGACGTCTCCAAATCGAACGGACCAGTCGCCAAACGACTGTCCAGCGGAATAGTCCACGTAGGTACCAGGGTTGGGGCCCTCGGTAAACAATCCATCACTGGCGATGTCATTGCTGACATCGGGATCGCTCGGCACGACAAAACCGACGCTGGTTCCGCCGGGGCTGTTTTCGCTGATGTGCAGATCGGTGACAGGCGTGCTGGCGATGAAGCCCGCGCCGGTGGCGTGACCGATGCTCAGGTTATTACCGCTGACGACATCAACGACTTGGTTCGAACCGTTAAACCCATCCATCTGCCAGTTAGCGACGAGGCCGCTGGGCAAGCTGCCGCTGTCGAATTTGTGCTGATAGTTCAGTGCAATTTCAGCTTCGCTGCGGACTTCGTTCCAGACGCGAAAATCATACAGCGTTCCGGAAAACTCTTGGTCGGGGCTGAATCCACCACCCACACTATCTTGATCGTTTCCAAACGCGAGTAAACCGCCACCTTCGATAACCGTTCCAACTTGATACCCAGTGAATGACTCGACTAAATCTCCGTTGATATAGAATGCCAAAGCACCCGATGACTGGTCCCAAGTGACCGCAATGTGATGCAGGTTGCCGTTGAACAATTCCGTATAACTGTTGGCTGTCAGTTGGCTGTTACCGTCCAAGCCAAATTGCAGTTGTCCCGAACTCTTAAGATTCAATATCAGCTCATTGTCTCGCCCGGGTACCGCATACGAAAGCAGGAAGTTATCGACGCTGTTTAGCTGATTAACGGAGAACGTCGTTTCCAGGGTCAATTCGTTCAGCCCAGCAAGAATCGCTCCACCGTTGGCTGTGAATAAATACGCGTTGTTTCCGCCGTCAGTATTCAGCTCGATGCCGCTGGAAAGATTTGTCGGCGCGTTGTTGGATTCGGCAAGGTCTTCTAGCGCGATCGTGAATGTTCGGTCGAATGCATTGTTGTCGACGTCGGTAACGCGAATGGTGATCGTGTGCGTTGCATCGGTTTCGTAGTCCAGCAGCGAACCATCGGCGACGGTGATCACGCCGGTGCTGGCGTTGATCGTGAACGCGCCGGCGACGGTTTGCGAATGGATCGCATAGGTCAGCGCGTTGGTGGCATCGAGCACATCGT
>DNWZ01000351.1 GCA_003506095.1 Planctomycetaceae bacterium
AGGGTTCCGCCATCGGCTTGCTGAAATGCCCCTTCGCGATCCGAATCGGCCCCTGTAAACGCACCTTTGACGTGACCGAACAGTTCCGATTCAAGCAAGTCTTTCGAAATCGCGGCACAGTTGATCGACACAAAGGGTGCGTCACGCCGGTGGCTCGCCTGATGGATCGCATTGCCAAACAGTTCTTTCCCCGACCCAGATTCGCCCAAGATCAAAACCGTCACGTCGAAGATGGCGGCTCGCTTGGCACGCCCCTGTGCCAGTTTCATCACCGCACTGTTGCCAATGATGCGTGAGAAACCGGGCGCCTCCTCGGGGCCGTCGTGCACTAAATGTTGCCAGAAGCGATCCGGGTCACTCAGCAGGTGCGGCACAACCTCGGCAGTGATATCGAACGGGATCTCTGCTTTGGTAATCCGATCGCGATAGGTTTGAAACAGTGTCGCCGGAAACTTGCTCTTGGCCAACAGAATCCAAATCGCTGCCATCGCTGGCGTACCGGGGCTGAGGTGAAAGCAGAGCTCGTCGTGTTTTCCCAAGGTAATCTGTTCGACCACCGGCTGAACGACCCGCAGGATTTGCGCATGATCGGTAGGGTTAGTGATCTCCGCTTGGTGGACTACCGGCTTTTGACCGAGCCACTTGGCGAACATCTTGGACACTGACGGTGGATAGCTGCTGAGCAGATGGATCTGGCTAAACTTCTCGCCCTTAACCAAGCTCTTGACCGGGCCGTCGCCTTCGACCTGGAACGAATCACCAACCAGCGCAGCCACTTCAGTCCGCTGCTTTACTGGCATGCTAGCCGCCATCGACCGCACGTCGGTATGGCCGATCCAACTTACCAGTATCTGATCCATCGCGAGGCACCAATCAATTTGTTATGGGACAAAAAAGCCTCTCGTAGGTTAATCACGGCGATGCAGAGATGGAATGGCAAATGCGAAACAAGGACCGGGCCGTTAAACCCTCAAGTAGGTAACCTCAAACTTCTTGCACAGACGTTGGCTCTGGAGCCGCGCTGCAAGTGAAAACGCGTCCTTGCTGTCAAACGGCTGAAATACATCCAGGCCACGATCGAGTAGGATCTTCCAGCCATGATCCGTCACGATGTGCCTTGCGTGTATTGTGCTGTCGTACTCCCATGTGAATTTGATGCCGACCCGTATGCAGTTCTTTTGCATCTGAGTGAAGAAGTCTTCTTGTTGATCTGCCCGGAACTCGTCTTGGCAGGTAATCAAATGCACTTCCATATCGCCTGCCTCATCCATCGTTTTGAATACGGTTTCGAGGAAGTCCATCAGGTTCTTGGCTTGGTGGAAGCTTCGAATGTAGGCGTCCGTCACAACGATCTTGGACGAGCCTCTCAAATAAGGGCCAAAGAGCTTGTCAAAGCTGACTCCTTTTTGATTTTCCTTAATCTCGACATGACCCTCGGTGGGATTTTCGATTTTCGATTTTTGATTGTCGATTGAGGGGGTGATAGCAGGCTCCATGCTATCTGCTAATGGTTGTGCCTCTTCAGGGAGGCCGCCTTTGTGGTAAATCTTAGGATACTGCTCTTCTTCCAGAGTTTGAACCAAATGCTCGTGCCCATCTCGGGAGGTGAACGAGAATCGTACTGCCGCGTACGTTTGATCAATCCGCATCAATTGATCCTTCACCCGCTTGCGACCCTCAATCGCAAAACGAAGAACCTCTTCGATCTCTTCAACAGTTGCCTGCTTATGAGGATAGAGAATCTTCATCAGCCCAGAGAAGGTCTTGTGGATCGCGTCCCGATCTCGCGTCGAAATGTCTTCTGACAAACTGAAGTGATCCGCATAAAGATGCGAGTAATCGAAGTTTCGCTGGCTCCGCAGGACTTCAGCCAAATAATCAACAACGAACCCGAATCCGGAGGTGAACATCTCACCGCGAATGATGTCGACTTCCCATCCGGGGATGTAGAAATGGATTCGGTCCAAAAATGCCGAGTCGTGGTAGTTCGGTGGTAGCTCATCGAAGAGATCACTGTGTCGCAACATATGGGCCACCGTGTGCTGGGTGTTGCCAACAAAGGCCATGGACGCCTCTGCACCGAGCGTCTCAATACCACGCGAGAATGACTTGTTGGCCATGTAGTTCTTCATGATGTCCACAAGGGCTTTGTCAGCTCGTTTGCTCTTGCCAGCGAACTCATCAAAGGCGACGCAATCCCAATATCCGACAAGCCCGATTTTGTAGGGCGCTCGGTTCTCGACGAAGAGCTTCGGAACCGTTACTTCTCCGCCTGAAATCAGCATCCCGTGAGGAGAGAATTCCGAGTACACATGCGACTTACCTGTCCCCTTCGGGCCAAGCTCAATCACGTTGTAGTTCCGCTCACAGAATGGAATCAGTCGAACCAACTGCAGTAGTTTGCTCCTTCGGCCGAAGCACTCTGGATTGAAGCCGATACTTTGAATCAGCGTGTCGATCCAGTCGTCCGTACTGAATTGAGTTCTGTTGGCGACGTAGCTGTCGAAATCGAAATGCGACAACTGAATGGGCTTGAGCGACTCGAGAACCCAAGGAACGGTCTTCTGGTCCTCATCATGTTGGTAATCCAAGTCTGCGATGCACCAGACGCCACCCACCAACAGCTTTTGGTGCTTCTTGATCGTGCTCGCCGGCACCGCAACTTTGTTGATACCCAGATTGGCAAACGTCGCTTGGTACACGTCATCCTTATCATTGAGATCAACGCTCACGCGATCGATGATCTTACGGAGTTTCTTCTCGCGGATCTGCGATCGAACCAAACCAGCCTCACTCCGGTGCACGTAGTGCTTCGCAAGGATCTCCTTAACCGTTTCGATGCCCGACTTGATCGACTCCTCATCGGCCGTAGCGCAGTATTGACCAAGCAGGTACTCAAGGACATACGAAGGGACAATCGCATTTCCTTTAACTGCCTTCACTAAGTCTTTGCGGACTACCAGTCCACCAAAGTGTTCGTTGATTTTCCCGTCAAGAGGACTCATTTTGGATTTCCGATTTTCGATTTTGGATTACCCATTCCGGATTCTCGATTTTGGATTTTGGATTTGGCGTCCGACCGGTTTTGGAGTGTTTTCTGAGATGAAACGACCATGGCAACGATTTCGTTGAACTCCTACAAAAGCCTTATTAGTCGTTCCTGAGCGATGACATTCGATTCGCCGATTAACTCCAGCCAGTACATCGACTCATCCGCCTCCTCCTCAACAATTCATAACTTATTGATCATGTCGGCTGTCGACTTGGATCTGCAAGCGGCACGGTAGTTCGCCCCGACGCTGGTTGAGGAACGCAGCAAATGTGGTGGTTTGAGGCAGCGATTCAATCAACCGAATTGTCCGCAAGGCGATCTCCTTTGTGCGTTTCTTAAACTCTGTTTCGTTCATTTCTTCAATCCAAAATCCAGAATCGCAAATCCAAAATCGTCAATCAAAATCACTGGTGAAGGACCGACGCAGACTGAACGGTACCGACTTGTATTCCTTGAACTGAGAAGTGTCGGAGATAGGTTCCTCCAGCTTCAGCATGACCTGTTGTTGGTTGTAGTTGTCGGCTTGCTTGGACAACAGCAATCGTACCTTCAATTCACGTTCGCGAGCGTTCTCGCTGGTCAAGTCAAACGCCAGGTCGTGGCTGTCCGAAATCAGTTCGCCATCGGCCGCATACAATCCGATTCGCAATCGACGAGCCTGTACTTTTTCGGTCACGGGTTCCGACTGATAGAAGACAACTGCCAACTGGCCCGTGGAGATCACGCTCGTTGGTGGCGGGATCATATCCACACCGACTGCCGTCACGTCCGAACCGCGGCTCTTTTTGATTGAGATCACGGGAATCACGATTTCTTGCAACGTGCTTCCGCCATGCATAAATCGGGTGCTGCTGCCGCTCCTGCGGAAGCGATTGATCGATTTGGGGACGGCGATCTGCAAGTCACCATCCAAGCCTAACGCTTGTGATGAGTACAGATTGGCACCACCGGTCACCTGCAAATCTCTCCCGATAAAAAACCGACGATCCGACGCTATCACATCACCCTTGACTTCGGCGGATGAGAAATCGCTTTCTTCAACTTCGTCCTGGTACAAGAAACCATGATCGGCCGTGACCACCACGTTCGTTGCGTTTGCACTCGTCAGCTTTCGCACCAAGCGAACCACGTCTTCGATTGCCGTCTCGGCCGCCTCGAACGCCTTGCGTTCTGTCTTTTGCGTGTGCCCCGTTTGGTCGATCGAGTTGTGGTAGATGTAGATCACGTCGTGATCGCGAACCAAAGCTCGGACATCTTCTTTGGTCTTGTCCAAAATGTCGGCCGCCTGAGCAGCGAGTGCCGAAGCATCCGATGCGATGCTCTTCGCGGCAGCCTTCAGTATTTTGTCGCGGTTTGCCGTTCCCGACGTGGATACTTCGTCTGCGGCGACGGTTGGCGTTTTGTCGTCTTGAATCCGCAGTGTCTTGTGCGGCAGCAGAGCCGCCATTCCCAATTGCGTGTAACTGGGCAGTGTCGTGATCATGTGATCCAGATCGGCCTCGAATTTGTCTTCCTGGCGGACACGACGGCACAGTTCCTCCCCGACCTCAAAACGCATCGCGTCCGAAATGATCACATAAACCTTCTTGCTCTTCTCCAGCACACGGCGCACGTATTTGTCAAAGAATCCGGTTTGCGGCCGGCTGTCGGGGATCGCCCACTTTTCCAAGCCGTCCACCAATTCCTGCCAACGGTCGCCCAGCGGCATCAAGAAGGCGTTCGTGTAACGTTTGCAAATCTCGTCGGTCAACGTTCCAAGCAACGTCGCCCCACCCGACTTAACAGTATGGAAAATGAATTTCCGGTAAACCTGATCCAGTTTGTAGAACGTCTGAACGTAAGCCGTTACACCCTGCTGTAGTGATTCCAACTGAATCGAAAGCGTATCGAGCAAATGCAGCAACTCGGCCGCGTGATCGACCGCTTCATAGTAGTGCTCGTACTTTGCATACCAGTGCCCACGACGCCGACCACGCACCAATTGAGTGCATTCCCCCGACGAGATCGTCTTCTTCGCGACCGCCGACGCCAACTCGCTGAGAACCCGTTGGTCGATAAGTTCGAAGTAATCCAATTCAGATAGAGCCTTCAAATTACGATTTTCAAGATCGCCAGCGATTCCTAGCATCTCCGCACACTGATGGGACAGGGTTTCGAACGCCGCCTCGTGCGTGCGTGAGTCTTTCCAGCGTTTAAGAAACACCAATAAATTTTGGATTTTGGATTTTGGATTATCGATTGGGGAAGCGTGTTCGCCTAGTTCGTACCGGTAGCAGGACTTGAATAGTTCAATAGTAAAGTCCTTGATCGTTGGGTTGTCGCTTTCGTAGCCGTAGGCACGTTGAACTTCCTGCCACAGAAACGAGTCCAGGCCGCATTTGGTAATCAGATGCATTTTGGATTTTGGATTTTCGATTTTCGATTCGCCATTCAATCCAAGATCCAAAATCGCCAATCCAAAATCACTCGATTGTAAATCCGCAAGTTCTGCCAGAAGGTTTTCCAGCACCGCGTCGATGCGAACCTCGTTTTCATTCAAACCAACGAGAACACCCAGCATCTTCATAGCGACCTGAGTCAGCGTGTCGTTCTTGGTGACTTTTTTCTTCAGCGAATCACGACGTTTGACGCTATTGAAGAAGAACTCGTGCCGCGAAACCAGCGGCCGGAACTCATAGGGCAACTCCAGCTCCGTCAACCACAGCGAAGCCTTGTCGGTGCGGAAATCGGTGTGAGCCAACTGGACATCCAGCAACCAGTTTTCCTTGTCTTCCGGCGGGCCACCCGCTTTAAAAACAAGGAATTTCTGCTTCGGCTGTTGCCGCAGCATGCGGTACTTCAGCCCGAACTCGTTGTTCACGATTTCGACCTTTTCGACGCCGGCAAGCTCGACCGCTTCAAAGTCTTTCCGCAGCGAGTCCTCCTGGTCATACCAGAAGACGATGCGATGCTTCTGGAATAACTTCCCCAACGCTTGATTGATTCTTTCAGTCATGTTGCTTTCGTTTTTTTCCGCGGCCCTGAACCATGTCAGTTGCGCCCATCGATGTCAGTTGTTCGCGAAAGGCCTTGCTGTATTGAAACCCCTCGATTTTGCGGCTAAGCCCGCACTTACCAAGGATCTCTTCCAGCGAAATTCCTTGCTCGCCAAGATTGAGGTTCCCTAGAACCTTGTAGACGATTGCGTCACCCGAGGAGATAAAATAGTCGTCGTTCTGATTAACGAGAAACGCTAGCGACTCCGCCTCTCCCGCATCCAAGTCAGCAAAATAGTTTGAATCGAATTGCGACTTGAACGCTTCAACGTCCTCTTGAACAACGTCGAAAACCGTTATCGCGCTACTCTCGATGTCAACCGACAAATCGATATCACGTCCCCAGTCATCTTCCTTGACTTCGTGAAACTTCGATTCCTGGCAGGCAACAATTCTGGACAGATGAATGTCGCAACGGTCGACGATCGTGGACCAAAGTTCCATCTCGTGAAGCTTGATGACCACGCCCGCATCAAGGATCAGTAATTTCAACTTCGGCATTCGCCTCGTGCTCCATGCCAGCGTAGATTTCGGTTTCGACAATCTTCATCGCTGCACGGCGCGAAATCCCCATGTACTTAGCGAACATTCCTGTGCCAATCATCCCCTTCTCAATCGCTTCGCGTGCAAGTGCCTCGTATCGAATCGGGCGCGTCGGCGGTGTCTCGTCACGCCTGCGCTCCCACAGCTCTACCTTGCCGTCAATCTTCTCCAGCATCTCGCGAGCTTTCACCTTTTCGATCAAACGGTTCGACACCATTTGCCAAACTAACGCCTGGACCGACACGTCAAACTGCCGTGCGATCTCGAAAAGGTCATCAAAGTCCAAGCTGCTCTTGCCATTGCGCTGCGAAGCGACGGCCAAACGGAGCGGTTCTGGAGGCATTAAAAGACTGCCCGCAAAACAGTTCGCCAGTTTCTCTTCGTGCTCGCTGGCACAGGTAGTGTTTTCACCAACGCGGAAGATTCTCCAGGTCAACAAGTGAAACAGTTCATGAGCCAAATCGAAATTACGACGCCAGCGAATGTTATTGCTGTTCAGCAGAATTGCCGCCCCATACCCTTCGTCCAGGGTGCATGCGGCCGTTCCAGATGGCTCAAACGGAAGATGAAATACCTTGACGCGGCAAACCTCCTCAAGAACCCGCAGCAACGTGCTGCCAGGACGTTCACCAAGCGAGTGGCTCTTGCGAAAGTCATGGGCTAGCCGCTCGGCATCCGAAAATCCGAATGGATGACTGCCACAAGACACCTGCGGCAGCTCGCAAAGCGTTGGGTTACCCACACATTGTTCAAGCCGGTGAAATTGTCCCGCCAACTCGATCAGTTGAAGCTCGACCTTCGCTCCCGTATCCGCCGGCTTCTCTCGCCACAGAACCACCTCCTGCTGAGGCTCACCGGCTTCATAGAAGAAATCCGACCGGCGATGGACGGCCTCACCGATCAACACCATCTGAAGTGCCGAGGGGCCTCGAACGTCGTTTTCAAATTCGGAAATCGAAGAAATTCCGATCTCGGTGGCTTCGGAAAGCTGCTTCTGGGTCAACCCAGCCGCCTCCCGAGCCCACTTCAGCCGCGTGCCAAAGCTCATGTGATGCCTCACTTTTTCTGGATTTACCTATCTTATCGCCAAGAATCTCCATCGGCAACACGGAAAGGTTCTGGATTCCAGAATAGACCGCTTGGATTTTGGACTGGCCAGGGAAAGTTCACTGTGAGTAGAGAGGTAAGACGTGCGGGCGTTCAGTATCCGCTTGAAGCACGTAACCGAAAAACTCGATGACACCAATGTCGCACTCATCACGCTTCGCAAAAAAAGCACCCTGACCGTTCGAAACAGGCGAAACTTCGCCTAGAATAGAACGATTAGCGTGAAACAACCAACCAGGAGAGCCGAGTTCGTGGCGTCAACCGAAAACAAAGCCAAGTACCGTTCTGAGCAGCAGTTTGCGAACAGCTTCATTCGTGATTGCCCACCTTCGGTTTGGACCCGAAATTCGGCTACTGAGCGGCATCTTCGGTTTGCAATGGAATCTACATGCTCAGACGGACGCGCCGACTGGGTTTGGGCATCGTCGGATTCGTGCTGGGAAGCGCTGGCAATTCGAGATGCTGCCGACCTACTCCAGAACCCTACCTGTTCGAGAATCCTTACGAATCTGAAACGGATTGAGTCGACTTGCGAAACGACGCTGCTCGACCGAACAGGTGTTTCAAGATCCACTCTTCGGCGGTTCATTAGCCAGCTAAGCGATTTTGGTTTAATTGCAATAAAAAAAGATGGTAAGTATGTTCTTGACTCACGGTGGCATATTCCAAAAGTTGAAATTGTCGCTTTTGAGTTCAAGCTTAATGATTGGAGACGAGCGTTCTATCAAGCGACCCGTTACAGGACATTCGCACACCGAGTCTTTGTGGTAATGCCGTCTTACGTCGTTCAACGTATTGGACCGGCACACGATTCATTCCGGACCCAGAACATCGGTCTTATCAGTTACGATGAATCTGGGGCCAAGCGACTTTTACCAAGCCTCAAACGAAAGCCGAAATCGCCAAGTTCGTTTCTGCAAGCGATTGGGATGTTGACTTCGTAGGTTAGGGTGTCGCTATTTTTTCGAACCGGTTGATCGCTTCCTCCCAATCTTTTAGGTGATGGTCACGCGTATTTCGGTCAAACGGAATTCCCTTCGCGACCAGCTGAGTGTAAAGCGTCCTTGCCTTTCGAATCAGCGTGAGCGCTGAAATTAAGTTTTTGCGAACGTTGTCTGTGAATGTGCTCTCAATGGCTTGCAGCGTCTGCCAATGATGCTGTTCTGATGTTGTCAAGTTCCAATTCGATGCATCAGGACTACTAGCCCCTGTGATTACTTGGTCTAGCGAGACATTCGACAAGACATCGTTCAAGTAGCCTTCCTGAAAGATCGACTCCAGTTCGGACAGCATGATTGAGTTAAGGAGTGGGCCAGATGAATACCGGAGCCGCGCTGGTTGACCACCCGGTTTCTGTTTCAGGAACATACGCTGGTGACATTGTCGAAGGGATTGATACCATCCACCGGCAATGACTTGTGCGCCCGCCGCGCGTAGGTTCAACCCAGAGAAGTCGCTATATCCGCAAACAACTTCGAATTCGTTTCTGTTCGCAAGAACATAAACCAAGTACATCAAGTTCGTCAGTCGTTCGTCATAGAACGACTGTGAGTACGTTGAGTCATCGCGAACGACGACTAGATAAAAACCTTGAACATCCAAAGATGTGATAACATCCAGGAATCCATCCAATTCGGCACGAGAATCAAAGCAGCCCTCTGAGAGAACCAACGACACCAGGAGCGGCTTAGCACCGCTTAGCCCAGCGTGATACTCAGCCGATCTGTCCGCAAGCTGCAGGCTTATCTGTGACCAACGGTCGGTAAAACCATTTACAAGGACTGTCGGCGACAGAATTCGATTCAAATCATGTCGAGCTTGAAACTCAATCGTTTTCATCGCGAACTTGCTGATATTGGACAGCCGAATAAAATCGTTCGCCGTCCTACCTGCTTGGTAAAAGTCCGTGTAGTCGGTTGGTAGAAAGCGATCGTTCGGTGGAACGAAAGTCGAGATGTAAAACTGTGGGTCCAGTAACACTTGGCATTCGCCAGCAGCACGAAAGCTGTCGATGCACGCATCGAGATTGGAGGCGTGTTCGTTTCTTGCCGAGATAATGACACCGTCGGCATAACCTTGCCCAATGGCCGTTTCTATTTTGCTTCCTTTGCCATGACCATGCTGAATGTAGTACGCCATTATTGGACCTCCAACTTTTTCAGAGCATTGATCAACTGGTCACATTTGCGATATCGCAGGTGCGGTGCCTTGCCAAGCAGTCGTAGAATGATTTCATCGAGCGACTCCGGCACATTCTTTATGAGCTCGCTGGGCTTCCGAGGTGTGAGCGTCGTTACGTTGGAGAAAAATGTTTCCGAACTGCTTCCTCGTTTCCAGAACGGATGAACTCCGGTCAGCATTTCGTACATTGTCACACCAAGCGCAAACATGTCTGATCGAAAGTCCAAACCAGTGCGTCGATTGCTGTAATCAAACTGTTCAGGTGAGAAATAGATTCTGGTTCCTACCAAGAAACCACCGCTCAATGACTCGCCTGCCACATCAAATGCCAGTCCCGCGTCAAGCAGGACAAAATCGCCATTGGTTCGTCGCATGATATTTCCGGGCTTGATGTCGCGGTGAATTTTGCCCAATTCCCACAACGATTTGATGGCATCGGTGATATGCAAGCCAAGCCGAATGACCTCCGGTACTTCCAGCGGACCGTTCGCGCGTTGCCAAGCGGACAAATCCTCTCCGTAAATCAACTCCTCCGTAAAGTACAGTAGCGACTCACCCTCAATTTCGACAAATTGCAGACCAATTGGACCAAGTTTCACCATATGTTCGGATTTGCAATCCCGCATCGTTTCGACTTCTCGTCGCGCTCGAACAATGACATCGGGATCCTCCTCCATCTCGGTCGAATCCGGGTTGGCGGAAGGAACCCCATCCGGTGAATGACTGAATTTGATCGCAAACGGCTCTTTATTGACAATGCAACGATACACCGCTTTTTGGCCACCTTGTCCCAAGTGCTGAACGTCAGTCACGCCAGCAATGTGTTTCTCAATCTGCTCGGGCGTTAAGCTAGGTACCATTTTTATTGTTTCTCCCAGTCAACATTAATTGTCAATCCAAAATCGAAAATCGCCAATCCAAAATCAAGAGAGTCCAGTCACCTTCTTCAGCGCAGTACCGAACAGCGGGTAATTGTGCTTCACGCCATCGTCGAGGTCGATGTTGAGCTTCTTTTGGGCCAGGGGAAACAGCGTGTCGCGTTCGTAGTCTTCCAGCTCTTTGAGTTGCTTCTTGATGGCATCGACTTCTTTGAGGGCTTTGGTCTTTTCGGCTGAGGTCGATCCGGCCGAATCGGCGACCATTTGTTGGTGGTCGCGGCGGTGGGCCAGTTTGTCACGGAAGTCGCGGAGGTATTGCAGCACCGTGCTGACCGTGTCCGGTCGGTAGCGGTGCATGTAGATCAACGCGTTGAACGTGCCTTTGGGACTGCTGAAGAGCCAGTAGATTGGCCGCTTTTTGTAAAGTTTGATGTGGTGGTCGTAGAACCCATTTAGAAAGTAGTGCCGGATGTTCTTCCGCTTCTTTCCGGTCGCATTCTCGGGATAGAGAGCATTTTCAAGGAACGTGAGGTTCTCCGCGTAGTGCTCGGTGCCGAAGGTGACTTTGAGAAACTCTTTGAAGCGATCGGTAATGTCGTCGGTGAACCAGTCGCCATCGAGCATCGGAATCACGTTGTCGTCGTCGGGGAGGAATTTTGGATTTTCGATTTTGGATTTTGGATTCTCACCACTGGCATCCTGATGCTCGGATAGGATACGAAGATAGTCTTGGAAGGTGTCTCCTTGGTTGGCCAGGATCAGTCCCGGTTTGTCCAGCGAGTAGCGACCCAACATGCAGCCGACCGCGTAGTTAACGAACTCTCGCATCGTGTCCGCAAGAAGAAGGGCTTCAAGTTCCGACTCGCTCTTGTCTGACCCGTAGCGGTAATGAGGATTACAGTCGAGTGTTACATTTGACAAAACGGGCTCCGGTTCGACCTCGTCTTCCAAGCCGTAGGCGGAAATGTAGACTTGATTATTCTCTCTTTCCATCCTCACAGCGTTTGACACAGCCGCACCGTAGTTGGATCGCAAGCCGTCGCAAGCGGCAGCTAAAGTCGAATCGCAGTTTTCGTTTACAAGAAGAGGCGATTGTTCGAACTCCCACGAAGTTTCTGAGGCATTCCAGTCATCGCGAAAAATCTGAATCGCTTGATGCCAGTCGAAATCAAGTTCTGCGACTTGGTCAACGAGGATCGGCAATTTACCAACATCCCCGACTTGGTAGTTCAATGTTGGGTTTATGATCGTCAAGAACTTTGTGCCTAGCGCGGAACAAAGGAAGCCTTGGAGCCGATCAATCTCCATGTTTGGAAAGATCATGGAACCACCGACGTCGAAAACCGCACCGCCATAAACCCGTCGAGCCGTAAAACCAGTTGTGGAGATAAGTCCGTAAGTTATTCCTTCCTGAAAATAGAAGCGTTTCGCACGAACGGGGGCTCCCTTGTAATCCATCGGCAAGCCCGAGTATTCGTGAATTGCACGCCCGTTGTCTTCCCAATTGACAAGATATTCATTGTTTCCGAACCACTTGCGAAATCCTCCGCCTTTCGTGTAGGGAAACCATTTTGCGTCTGAGTCCGCCGCATCATCACGACCGTGTGCATCAAACTTCGTATCGCGAGTTGATACCTCGAACCAAAGGCGCAAAAACAGATCGTTGTTGCATGTCGCAAGTCCTTGCCGTATTTCCGCAATTTCTTCCAGTGGTGTGGCTCGGTTGAACACATCGCGAACTTTGTCAGAGACCCAGTAGGCGATCGGTTGCCCATTGATTTTCTGCAAATCATCAGCGCTGCAACGAAATCTAATTAACTCGTCTGTCAACAACGAGTTCTGCTTGGCAGCTTCCGATTCACCATCCGTCAGTCGGAAGTATTCACCGTTGTAACCAGAGTATTGCTGGTTTGTGAGAACGAAAGCGGTTGTTGAAACGACTGCCCCACCAATCGAATCAAAACCACGTTCACCTAGATGAGCCATCGTTAGAATCGTGGATTCACTCAACAAGGCTGAACGCAAGTCCTCGTACGAGGATAGGAACATCCACGACTGCATCGTAATCATTCCGACGAAGCCTTGATTACGGAGTAGCTCAAGACTTCGCTCGATAAACACTGCAAATAGGTCAGATTTCGACTCAGGGAACTTTTGATGGCAAAAAGACTTCAGCTCCTTCGCCATATTCCGGCTTCCCATATATGGTGGATTTGTCACCGCGACGTGATACTTGGGACTCAGAAAATCCGCCTGCCGCAGCGCTTTGAGTACCTTTTGATGGGTCTCCTGTAGGAACAGGTCTTCGCCCATCTGACGCTCGCGGAGTAGCTCCAGCACTTCGCGCACGTCCGTCACCAGTGGACGGATCAGCGAACCAAAGTTGTTCGCTTCTTCCCACTGATTCACGACTCCCTGCAAGCCACCGCTGAACAGGTCGCGACCGACCTTGTCCATGTAGTCGTCAAATTCTTGCGGGTCGATGCTGATGTTCTCCAGCACGCAGATGTTGGGATTTTGGATCGTCTGATTTTGGATTTGTGATTTTGGATTTTGGATTGGGGGGCGGGAGAAGAAGCGGCGATCTTTTTCTCTGGCTTTCATGGTGAGAGCAAAGGCGGCGAGTGCGCCGGCTCGTGCGTCAATTTCGATGCCAAATAAGTTGTGTGCGAGAATTAGCCGTGGGATCTCGGTCGGGTTGTAGCCTTGCTCTTCGTAGATCGCGTACAGCAGATCAAACGCATACGTCAGCATGTGACCGCTGCCACAAGCCGGATCGCAGATCTTGATTTCCTCAGGACTGGCGATCTTCAAGTAGTCAGTCTCAGGCTCCTCCGGACGGATGTAGTAATCCATCCGCTCCACAAGCTTTGATTCTGGATGGTTCAGCATCCACAGTCGGCCCAGCGAGTTCTCGACGAGATAACGCACGATCCAGTGCGGTGTGAACAACTGCGTCGCCGCCGGAATGTTTTGAGGCGTGATCTTCTTGCCCTTCTTAAGCGCGGCGAAGACATCATCCTTCTTGTCGGCAATATAGAACTGGTACAGCCAGCCGATGACTTCTACGGATTGGGGACTTTCGATTTTGGATTTTGGATTGGCGTGCTCGTCGGTGATCGCGGTGCAAGTCTGGGTGAGGATGGAATTTTCGGACAGCAGATCGTCGGGAAGGAGCAGCTCGGTGAAGTCGGCAATCTTCTCGAACATGAACGGCATCAACGAGTGGTAGTGATTGCATGCGGCGACAAGCAGCAATCGATAGGCCTCGCCCTGGGGATCGTTGCTCGGATCGGTCCCATCCAAAATCCGCAGCACCTTCTCCCGTGTCGCCTTAGGCACCATTTCGTCATCGAGATGGCCCGCCTTCGCCTCGCCCAAAATCTCCGGTAAGAACTGCCCTTCGGCCGGCGACAGAATACCGATCTTGGTGTAGCGGTTAACGTCCATGTACCGCAGCGCACAGAACCGGTTGAACCAGGTGTAGGCCACGGTCTCGGTCGTCTGCTGTTTCCCCAGATCGGCAATCTTGGCTTCCAATTCCGCGACCGCTTTCGGGTTCTCCCGGCGCGCGAGACTCCCCTGGGCCAAGACCGTTTTCATCTTGGTACCGACCTGTTCGATCAGAGACTTGCGTGCGAATGAAGCGAATTTGCGAAGTTTCGATGTTTCCATGTGCGGATTTTCGATTTTGGATTTTGGATTGGTTGGGAGCAACGGCTGTCTAGTGGCGGTCAGGTTTCGCTGATCGGAAATCGAAAATCGGCAATCCAAAATGGTTTTGTCCGAGAGACGAATAGAGAAAACCCCGCAAAATCCCGAACTAAACGCGTGCATTGGCGGATCGCCAGGGACAGATTGTCCAATAGCGGAACAGAGAAAGAGGGCGGCATCCGTGGTTGAGAGCTCATCCGGTCAAATTCGCCGTTGTCCGAGAGTAAAACAGAGAAAATGGCAGGAAATACGGTATTTTCGTGAAGAACGTTAGGTCGGTGGCTCAACGTTTGTCCGAGAGAAGAAGAGAGACCGAGCCCACGGATCATGAGCGATAGGAAACCAAAGTGGCTCATTGCACCTCCTCCGGGGGGCCTGGGAAGTAGCGGGTCCAGCGATTGTCGCCGCGTGCGTGGGCACGACCTTCACCTTCGAGGTCCTTCAGGAGTCGGCGGACTGACTTCTGTTCCTCATCGGGTAGCAAGTCGCATAGATCCGTCATGTGCATGCCGTCAATGCGAAACTTTTGCAACTCTCGCTCGAGGCATTCCTTCTTGACCTCGCGCTCGCGCATTTTCTCATAGACATGAACTCGGTCGAGAAACTCGTAATACCGGCGAGGCAGGATGTGCCGCCCGCTCGACACTCTTTCGATTAATCCGAGGTCACGAAGCCTTCCCAAAGACTCTTCGGAGCAGCCGTGATATTCGCGTTCATGACTGAAGGCTTCCAAGGCAAGCCACTGTTCGGTCGAAAGGGTTTCGAGGTCCGCCGGATCGCACTGGAGGATGAATCGGACAAAAGCGCGATTGAGGACTTGCCCGGCCATGACAACGCTGACGGTGTAGTCATCGGATCGCGAATAGTCGGGGGTTCGCTTGCTGTCGCGAATGGCCAGTTGATACATCAAGTCGACGCCTTGGCCGGCTCGCTCGACCAAACCACATTTGGCGAACGCTTCGGCAATGCGCCGGTTTCTGGGCGATTGACGAACGAGGATGTTTTCAGGATTGATTTCCGGGGCGAATCCACCGGGACTATCAATTTCTAGCCGTTCGGGAAACTGGCGGATGAAGATATTGCTGCCTAACTGGTAGCTGCGATGGCTAACCGCATTAAGGATCGCTTCGCGGACCGCGCGTTCTTGGAACGTGCGCACTTCCAACACAAAGGGACCGTCTTCGTAATGCTGCTTATCGTTTCGAAGGTTGATCAGCTCCCATAGGCGATCGTAGTACAAGAAAAACCCTTCGCAGAATTCTTCTCGCTGCTGAGCAGGTCCAGCGGCGTTGGTGGAGCGATATTCAAAAACGATTTCGGCTTGGGCGCGGTATTTGCGCACTGCCTGACGGGTACCAAACAGGATTAAAGCCGCGTAGGTGAGCCCAGCGTCGCTGGCAACTTCGATGTCCCGCAGCAACTGCTCGACACTGAGCGTGTCGATAGCACCGTTCTTGCTTTTCTTTTTCCAGCGAGCGCGGAAGTCTTCGACCGCTTCTGTAGATAGATCCGCGAACGTCAAACCAGGACAAACATCGGCTGAAAAATCGTGACCTGCTTCGGCGTAGATCTCGCGCAACCGTTCGCCGGACATTCCCACCAGGCTTTCATCCTGGCGAACCAAGTACTTTCCGCGAAATTGAATCGGGATTCCAACCGGTCTGCTAGGGATGTGAAATACGAGCACACGCCCGCCGGGATGTTGAACGATGTCGAAGGTGATGCCCAAGTGCAGACGTTGGTTAAGTTGGCTGCGAGTTTCTTCCGGTTGGGGAAAGGCTTGCGAGCCAATGACTCGGCGTGGCCGTTTATCGGTTACGCCAAAGATAACCTTTCCACCGCCCTCGTTGGCCAACGCAACACAGTATTCGGTCAACTCGTCTAGGCCGTAGCGAGTGCGCGCAGATTTAAACTCAAGGTTTTCGCCCTCAACGTCGCTTATCCAGTTGTCAATTGTCGCTCTATCAGTCATCACGCTTTATCCGCTCGTCTACCCAATCAAAAATCAAAAATCAAAATCCCTACAACTGAATCCGCTTTCCCGCGATTAAGGCTGACAGCATGGCCTGCCGTAGCGAGGCGAGGTACCCATCGACGTCTTCCTCGGTCTGCAAATATGGTTTGTCAAAAGAGACGTCTAGATGACTGAAGCCGATGAATTCAATCCACTTTGGATTTTCGATTTTGGGTTTTGGAGTGTCTGGATCATCCGATTTTGGATTTTCAATTTCCGATTTTGGATTGGTTGGAGGAGCAGTCCAGGTTGTGACTTTTTGTAGAATTTCGGTGTAGGACTTGTTCTCGAATTGCGTGGCGGCTTCGCGGACGACCGCGATGATCGGCTGCGTTCGGATCTGGTCGACCGTCGCTTTGACGATCGCGTCGATCTCTTTCCGTTGTTCGGTCGTCAACGTGTCATAGCCGGGAATCGCTTGCAGTTTTTTGACGCGCGATGTCACGGCATCTTCCGCAGCAGCGCGGGCGTCGGTGGCGAGGGTTTCGAGGCGTGATTTAAGCGAATCGACCAGCGAGCGGACCTGCTGCATCGAGTTGCCGGCATAACACTTCGGATCGGCCAGAATCTTTTTGAGGTCTCCGGATTCATCGCCGTCGAGATACCCGAAGTTCGACTCGTTGCGCACAAGAAACTGCTTTGCTTCGGCAAAGAGGCTAGCATTGGGACCAGACATGAAACGCCGAATCGGGTCGAGCAAGTCTTCTTTCAGGTCTAGCAAGCGATCTCGATGACCATCGAACTCAGCTAGGAAAAACTTATAGGACTTCTTACCCAGCTTCTTAAACTCGTCGATCGGTACGGCGAGTGCACCCAGGAAAGGATAATCGCTTGATTGGGCGGCAAGATCACGAAGGTCGTCGCACAACGATAAAAATTCTTCCGCAGTTTCGGTGCCGAGCGCCTTAGCCTCATTTGCGTGTGGCGGCTCGTCGAAAAACTGTTCGTGGAACTCACGCAGCGCGCGCGTCTGACTAGCACTGAAGTCAACTTGCGGCTCCAGCACCATGTTGCCGAACTTGCTGGTATTCTTTAGATGTGCAAGCAAAGATGGGCCGTCGAGCAATTGGCCGTCGCTGCGGACTTCGACTTTGCCACGCGCGATTAACTTGGCCAGGACGCACTGGATCGCCGGTAGCGGCCATCCGTAGGGCTTGGTTTCAAAGTCTTCCACCAATTTTTTGACTGTCGGCCGCATGCCTTTGTTCACACTCAGAGTGATCGAGCTGAGCATCTCACTTTCGGGCTCGGTGATGACGGTGGCGTCATTACCGAAGAGCCCGTCGCTGGCTTGGTTTAAGCACTCTTCGATTTGGGCTTCGGTGAAGTTAACACCACGAAGCATCCGCAGATTGGTATAGGTTTGTTCGACGAGTGCTTCAAAACCGTCATGCAATCGAAGGCCGGGATCTTCCTTGGTCGATTCGACCTCACCGCCGGCAACAAACATCTTCGCCTTGCCCAAGAGCGCCTTGACGTGGTCAACGAGTTGCCGTTCGCGGTCCTGGTTGGCGGTCGTCTTTTGGCCAAGAATCCGTTTAACGTTTTCTTTTTTCGTGGTTTGATAATTTTGGCCAACGTACTTGGCGGTTTGTTTCAACAGCGTCAGGTCGCGGATCAGTCTTGCGTCCGCCGGCAACATCACGGTGACTTCGTTTCGACCGATGTAGGCCATTTTGATTTGATCGGGATTGTCGCAGTGCTCGTGGAACGGGCTGATCACGTGAACGCCAAGCTCGTACTCCCGGCCGTACATCTTGTCGTCCAGCTTTCGCGTGAATGAAAAGTCTCGCTTGTTGGGCTCGTATCGGAGCTTGCGACCTTTAAGAACCTTTTCGAAAATAATCTTATGCAACTCTTCGGCGACTTCGCCTGAGTCGACTTCGGTATTTTTGATCTCTTGCTCGACGTCCTTTTCTTCGTCGGTTAAAAACTCGTAGTAGTCACCGCTGCGTTGGATGTAGACTTGGGTCTCGAGTAACATCAATGCCTCCTCGACGCCCTTGTGCAACTCGCTGACGTCTTGATCAAAACTCTCGATCATCAGAACGCTCAGGTTGTGTACCGATGCCCTGAACTCTTTGACGTACTTGACCAGCAACAAGACTTTCAGCAGTTTGATTGCGAGTGGGTTGTCGAGGTTCTTTTCGGCAGCTCGAACCGAAAGCAGGTGACTTTTGAGCGCCGAACTGATGCCCCTATACATCAGGTCGAACGTCGCAAGTGTACCGATTTGGTCATCTGCAATCGCGACAACGACTTCTTGGAAGACGCCGAGCATGGATCGCTCGCCGACACTACTGTGCTTTCCCTCAAACGCATTGTGTGTTGACAACCCACGAATGGCGAGTTGGAACAATTCAAACTGGTAGGGAATAAACGGATAGCAATTGAAGAAGTGCTCTGCATCCTTAAAGTTACGGTATTTTTGACCGTCAACGAAATCAAACAGGGTGCCCAAATTGTTGACATTTTCTTCGTAGATCGGCTGCAGGTGCTTTTGACCGTCCTCGGTTTTCAACAGCAGCCGTTTTTGGATGACTTCGGCGACGTTCGTGCTGGTCAACTTCATTCGGTTGGCGAACCGGGCCTGAATCTTGGAAAAGTCATTGGACTGCTCCTTCGTCATTTCACCGATGACACCCGCAATGTCCTCTTGGGCCGTGACAATGATCCACGCGCGGCCTCGACATTTTGTTGCCAGACTTTCGGCGATCGTTTGCAAGTTGGTCATCAACTTGGTGTTATCGGCGATGTACTGGCCGACTTCGTCAACGAAAAAATTCAGTCGAAAGTCCTTTCCATGGATTGCCGCTTTGGTGTCGATGTACGATTTCACCTGCTCGGCGAAGTCTTCTATCGACAGTTTGTAGTCGTCTTTGTGCTTACCGATCACACCGGTTACGGTTTCGCCGGTGACATCAGCGAACGCTTTGTCGATGTGGCTGCCAACTCGCAGCACACGCTCACGGCCGGTTTCCCATGGCATTCCAGCGTACTTTTCAAACGCTTCGCGAAACGACTGCAGCAGCCCGTCATGGTCCAGGTGTCGTTCGAAATGGGCGATGTAACCCTGCTTGCCGTAGTAGCCACACTTTTCATCGAAAACTTTGACAAACACGGCCAGCAGGGCATCCACGTCTTTCTTGCTGATGACGTCTGCCTTTTGGTCGATGTTGAACAGAATGCTTTCGCTGGGGATCGCAAGAGCCTTGTCGATTCGGCCGACCAACATCGTGTCTTTGACTTTGCCTCGCAGCTTTTGTCCGACGTCCAGTCCATCGATTTTGCGGCCTGACAACATCAGGGCAAGCATTTTTAACAAGTGCGACTTACCGGAGCCAAAAAAGCCTGACAACCAAACGCCGTTGGCGTTCTGGTAATTGGTGTAGGCTTCTAGAAAGTCGTCGAGCCTGCGTTCGATCTCGTCGGTGAAGACATATTCCTCGACTTCGGTCTTCAGCCCCGCATCGTCGTCGGCTTTGATGACGCCTTCGATCGGCCGATCGATTTGGAATTCGAATATCGAACGAAGGATTTTGGATCTTGGATTTTGGATTTTGGATTCGCTCATGATGATTTTGGACTTGCGATTTTCGATTTTGGATTGGCGTTGCACTCTGGATTGTTGGTGCGGATGGTCTTTTGGGAGGCAACGACCATGGCAGTAATTTCGTCACTTTGATTTTGGACTTGCGATTTTCGATTTTGGATTGGCGTTGCACTCTGGATTGTTGGTGCGGATGGTCTTTTGGGAGGCAACGACCATGGCAGTAATTTCGTTGAACTCTTTGAGAAGATCAGTGAGGCGATCCTGTGACAGCAACCCTGACTCGCCAATCAGTTCCAGCCAGTAGCCGGACTCATCTGCCTCTTCTTCGACAATCCGAAGTTTGTTAACCATGTCGGCAGGCGACTTGGCGCGACACACAGCCCGGTAGTTTGCGCCAACACTCGTTGCAGAACGCAACAGTTGTTTTCCCAGCACAGCACCCGTCGACGATTTTGGCAATGATTCGACCAACTTGATCGTGCGCAGTGCAAGCTGTTTGGTCCTCTGTTTGAATTCATATTCATTCATGCCTGCCCCAATCCAAAATCCAAAATCCAAAATCCAAAATCCCGAATCGAAAATGGCTCAGGTTTCTCGTTCGTAGAGATTAAACGCGCGGTAGTACTTGTCGTCGCGCAGACGGCCAAACAGATCTAGCGATGCGCCCTCTTCGAGCGAGTGTGAATAGTCGCCGGGGAAGAACATGATCGTCGGCCGGTACTTCGCCACTCGCTGCAGATTGTTCAACACTGTGTGCGACCGGATGTACGGAAAAACCTCGCCGACGCCCGTCAGAAACATGACCTCAAACTCGGCGGATTGGATCTTGGCTTCGATCGTCGGAGCGAGTTTGGTTTCGGCATCCGTCAAACTCTGTAGCGCCTCTAGCAACTCCTGTTTGTCGTGCTCGGCCTCGTGCTTGATCCAGTAGTCCCAATCTTCAAGTTCATCGGCTAGCTCTTTTGCGATGTCGTAGAGATTGATTTCGAGAACGTGAATGCCATCCTTCTTAAGTTTGCGAATCAGTGTCTGCAACATCTCCGCGATCTCGTTCTGCTCCGTCGGGCAGTACGGCACGACAAAGAACGGCACCTCGTTCCCAATGCCCTCCATCCTCTGAAACCGCCGGCTGCATATCACCTTGTGAATGTGCTCGAATCGTTCGGGAATCGGACCATTTTGAACTTTGGATTTTGAGTTTTGGATTGTCATGTTCGTGAACCTCGCTGACCCTTCGGGTTGGTGTCCTCTTGAATCCAAAATCCAAAATCGCTGATCGGAAATAGTTGATGGTGTTCGGGTGGACGTTGAGCTAGCAGGGACGTTAACTCCACAGAGATGGCTGGCGAGATGATAAGCCCATCAACGTTGACCATCTCGGCCTCACGCAGCATCCGCATCATGACGGTTTGCAGCTTGGTCCGGGTGCTGGCCGCTAAGTTATCAAGCTCTTCGTGCCAAACGGCTTTGGCTTCGAGAAATCGCTCAACATCGGCCGCTCCGACGAACAGCTCCATTTGCAAATACTTGCTACGCAGCACGTCGCGTGCAAAATCGCCCAGAACTTGATATCGCATGCAGCAGGCTAACCAGAGCAGCAGTTTTTGATCGAGCCGAGAACCCGCGGACAACAATGACATTTCGTGATTGCTTAGTAACTGCAACCGCTTGCGAACCTCGCGCAGTTTGCGTGCGGTCGTACTAACGGTCCGGCTTTGCAGCAGATTCGCTTCGGTGACGTTCGCAATCGTCCGGTCCCAGTCGCCACGTGCGGCGGCGTAGGCTTCTGCGACCACGATGGATTCGTGGTAGAGAAGTCCGCCGGCGGTGAACGATAAGACGTAGTGCGTCGCAACCATTATTGGTTCTGGCAGCTGGGGATGACGCAAACCGTTACGGTGCCCCACTGCGCTGAAGTCCTTTATTTCGGTTTCTTTGGATTCGTCATGCCATCGCTACTAGGGCGATGCGCGGATTCGAGCAACACATCGAGCTCGTCCTGTTTGAACAGGCGGTAACCGTTAACCGGATGCCGATGGGCGATGATTTTCCCAGCATTTTCCCAATTTCGCAGGGTGTTGGGAGAAACGCCGAGGTATTCCGCGGCTTCCGTTACTTGTAAAAATTCATTCAGCCTGTTCATGGCCGCTCTCCAGCTCGACAAAGATCCCCTCTAGTTGCCAAACCTTACCAAGGCCTGGCGGCCTTGCCAATTGGGTGGCGATTGTCGGGCATTGCTCGTAAGCGATTGGTCCCGTTAAGCGTCTTGGATGTTACGCGTGCATCACTAGTCAATTTTGACTGAATCTAAAGCCGCTTGTGACTCAAACCACGGAAGGTGGCCCGAGAGTTTCGCACTTTTAGCCTCCGCTCAACTGCGATCATGTCGCTGCCTACCATCGCAGCTCAAATGCTTTCGTATTAAAGCTCTTGATGGGCGGAGCGGCAGACTGCATTTCCGATGTCAGTACCTTGAACTTCTCGATTGCAACAGATAGACAACTGAGGGTCCAATCAGCGTCAAGATCGTCATCGTCATCGCTGCCGATGCGGACATGCGGCAACACGACTCGCCATTTGACTCGGCGACAATACTTAGCGTCTTTCGCTCCAGGTCGGGTGAACGTCCCCGCATAGAAGGTCCGATTCTTTTTCTTTTTATCACTGGTATAAATATCAACCGTAACAGGCCGATTGCAGTTCGACGACGCAAGAATTTGGTCAATTTTCGTCGGCAAGGCTGCTCCCTCAAAATCAGTGTATTTTTCGGATTGACATCGAATGTCAATGTGAAACGGACCTTTCCGTAGTTTCCCCGACTTGCAAGCAATTTCAATCAACTGAATTGCGGTTCTTGACTCGTTCGATAAACTGCTTGAGAGATAGGGCAAGTCAATGAAGCACCAGTCGGAGTATCGGAGTAATCGTGTAAAGACAGCTTCCTGTTCTTTTTCAGAAAGATTTGGGGGCCCAGTCGGATGAAACTTTTTATGCGTCCACTTCTTGTCACTTAATCGCGAAACTGCTTCAACCTCGCTCGGTTTAGCGACTTTCCCGCTGGAAAACACGAAATCAATCATGTCTGCATTATCACCAGATTGAGCTTCTTGAACCCAGTGGATTTCCGAATCTAAAATGGCATTTTTGCGTTCATGTGGTTCACATAATTTAAGTAAACTTAAGAAAAATGGCTTCCATGCTGTTGTCTGTGCCGGAACCAATTTGGCGGTAAGTGCATAAACCGACCGAGTCCATTCGTCAGAGGCAAGGTCTGCAACCAGTACATTGCCGTGCGTCTCGCCGCCCGGAAATAGTAGGTTTTCAAGCCGCTCTATGTTGACCGCAGCGTCTTTGCCCCGCATCAATTCCTCCAGTGCCTCTGGAG
>DNWZ01000181.1 GCA_003506095.1 Planctomycetaceae bacterium
ACGTCCTCGGCGATGATCATCAGCGGGCGGCTCATCTTCACCACCTGCTCCAGCACGGGCAGCAGGTCTTTCATGTTGCTGATCTTCTTCTCGGAGATGAGCAGCAGGGCGTCGTCGAACTCGCAGGTCATCTTGTCCGGGTTGGTGACGAAATAGGGGGAGAGGTAGCCGCGGTCGAATTGCATCCCTTCGACCCACTCTTGTTCGGTTTGCAGGCTCTTGCCTTCGTCGACGGTGATGACTCCGTCTTTGCCAACTTTGTCCATCGCGTCGGCCAGCAGGTTACCGATTTCGCGGTCGTTATTGGCGGCGATGGTTGCGACGTTTGCCATCGCTTCTTTATCTTTGACCTTCACGGCCATTGAGTGCAGTTTTTCAGTGATATCGGCAACGGCCTTTTCGATACCGGCCTTCATTTGAATTGGGTTAACGCCAGCGACGACGGCCTTGAGGCCTTCGTTGAAAATCGCTTCGGCCATCACGGTTGCGGTCGTGGTACCGTCGCCGGCAACGTCGCTGGTGCGACTGGCGACTTCACGAACCATACGTGCACCCATGTTCTCGAAAACGTCTTCGAGTTCCACTTCCTTAGCGACGGTCACACCGTCCTTCGTGACGGTGGGGCTGCCAAAGCTCTTCTGCAGAATGACGTTGCGACCCTTGGGGCCGAGCGTCACTTTGACAGTGCGGGCAAGTTTGTTGACGCCGCGGCGGATCGCTTCGCGGGCTTCCTGATCAAAAGCAATGATTTTCGACATGAGGGTTGGTTCCGCTCGATTGTGGTGATTGTGTTTTATTACGGAAAAGGTTTATCGGACTCGTCGGCAACGGGCCCCAAGCCAAGACTTATTCGACAACTGCAAGAATGTCGTCTTCACGCATTAGCAAGTATTCGACGTCATCGATCTCGACGTTTTCGCCGGCATAGCTGATGAACAGAACGCGATCACCGGCCTTCAATTGCGACTTCGAGCGCGTGCCGTCGTCTAGCAGTTTGCCGGTTCCGATGGCAACCACGGTGCCGCGTGCTGGCTTTTCTTTTGCCGAATCTGGCAGAACGATCCCCCCAGCGGTCGTCGTTTCGCTCTCTTCACGCCGGATCACCAAACGTTCGCCCAACGGTTGCAATTTGATTTGCGATTTGGCTTTAGTGGCAGTCGCCATGGCGTCTTATTCCCTTCTGAATCAAGTGTGTTCAAGTTGGTTTGGATCGGGAGCGGCCAAAACGGCAGCCCCGTCGAGTTCGATAGACCTCTTGAGCAATCCGCGTGCCGATCGTCAGTGATTTTTCTTAACCCATTGCATGTTCAAGCTTTGCGGATTCTAATCGGTCGACCATGCGGACTGCGTAGCCGGTTTGTTGGCAGTGGTTAAACTATTGAGTCGCCGATTTCGTCGCTGCTGGAAAACCGATTGCCGCCGCATTGGATCGTTCCGGTTGCGTTTCTCATTCTTCGAAGTCTGAAACCTTTGCTATGCCGATTCAACTGAAATGCACCTGCGGAAAAGTCGCTAGCGTTCGCGACGAGATGGCCGGCAAAGCGGTCAAGTGTCCGGCCTGTCAAAGTGTCATCCGCGTTCCAGCGGGTGGGGCTGCTAAACCGGCAAACGCGGCAACAAAACCGGCAAGCTCGGCAACGAAACCGGCAATCGCGGCAACGAAACCGGCAATCGCGGCAACGAAAAAATTGCCGGCAGCGGCGAAACCCGCCTCGGCGGTCGCCGACGATTTTGGTGTCGGTGCGATGGATGACCTGTTTAACGAAGCCGGTTTCGAAGTGCGAAAGGGAAAAAGCTGTCCAAGTTGCTTTGAAGCGATCGCTGCTGATGCCGTATTTTGCACCAAATGCGGGTTTAACTTAGAAACTGGCAGCAAGTTGCGTGCTCATATCGCCGAATCCGAAGACGCGCAATCAGGCGATGCGCTGCTCAGGAAAGCCGCCAGAGACATCGAGTTCGCTCAAAAGATGCAGGACAAGATGAACGCAGGTTCTGGCATGCCGTGGTGGATGCTCGCGCTGATCCTCTTTATGCTCGCGTCAGTGACCGGCGTTGGCGTGATTGCGGTGAACCTGGCCAAGCGAGAAGACACAGCGTCAGAGTTCAATGCGTTTCAAACCCTGATGATGCTTGGCGGTGTTGGCATTTCCGTTGTCGGGTGCGGCGCATTTGCCTCGGTGCTGTATCGTGCTTGCATGGAAAGCGTCAAGGAAGGCCTGATGTCGCTTTTTATACCTCTGTACATCCTTTACTATGGATTTACAAGGTTCGAGAAAGCGGGCAAAGCGACCATTTTGGGGATTGTTGCCAGTGCAATCGGCGGCGGCCTGCTGGTCGCCGCGACGATGCAACGGGGGTAAACCCGTACGCCTTGGCGACCTGATGTTCGGTCGCCATACTCTCAAAAACAACGTCCTTCCAATATCCGCATTTCATAACCTCCTACCATTGATCGTCTGATGCAACGTTCGCTTGTACTGCTAAAACCCGACAGTGTTCAACGTAAGTTGATTGGCCAATTGATCGCCCGATTCGAAGCCAAAGGACTGAGAATTGTCGCGATGAAGATGTTGCGGGTTTCCCCGGAACTGTCCAAGAAACACTATGCCGAACACGTTTCCAAGCCGTTTTATCCGGGGCTGGAATCGTTCATCGTCTCCGCACCGATCGTTGCCATGGCTGTTGAAGGGCTCGAAGCAATCACGGTTATTCGCAACATGCTCGGTGCGACCAGTGGGCTGAAGGCGGCACCGGGCACCATTCGCGGCGACTTCAGTTGCAGTCGCCAAATGAACTTGGTGCATGCATCGGACAGCGAAGAATCGGCCAAGCGAGAATTGGATCTCTATTTCAGCGAGTCTGAATTCTGTGATTACACGCCGATGCTGACGACGGTCATTCAAGCAGATGACGAATAAGATTTGTCGTCACTAAAGCCTTAAGCATCATCCTGCTGCCTGGACTCATTCGTTATTGGGAATGATGCTTAGCTTGCCATTGTGCAGCAAAAGTTTCGGCGTGCGTTTGACAACCCCGCGAATGAACGGCGACCGCACGCTTGCCCATCTCACGATATGCTGCATTGAGCTCGGAGAGTGTTCGCTTGCCGGTTGATCGCAAAATCAAAACCAACGCGACTTAGGCCAAAACACCCTCCACCACCGTACGAATCAACGGTGCCCAACCGTCAAAAAACATCGGATTCATCATTTCGATTTCCTTGGTGATGTGCGTTCGCCAATCACTTATTGCAACAGGAAGTTGAGTACTTTCCCTGCCCGTTCCGCTTCGCGCCAATCAGTCCATTGCTTTCAATGCGAGGCCGATCGGAGTGTGGCAGTGCATTCGGAATCCCGATTGATCCATAATGGGCTAGAAAAGAATCTCTTTCATGAGCTACCTGCAACAGCTTCAGCCCGCTGACGAACACAACCAGACGCTGCAATCAAACGTCCATCCGCTGGATTGGAAGAATCCGACTCCGAAGGGACGCTACAATCTGGTGGTAATCGGTGCCGGTACAGCCGGATTGGTAACAGCCGCCGGCGCAGCGGGATTGGGTGCGAAGGTTGCACTGATTGAGCGTGGCTTGATGGGCGGCGATTGTTTGAATGTGGGCTGTGTGCCTTCCAAGGCATTAATCCTTGCGGCCCGTCAGGCGACCTCGGTTCGTGATTCTGCGAAGTTCGGTGTCCATTCGACTGCGCCCGATGTCGACTTTGCCCAAGTGATGCAGCGCATGCGTCTGCTGCGAGCTTCGATCAGCCCTCACGATTCGGCGAAACGGTTTCGTGAACTTGGGGTCGACGTCTTTTTCGGACAAGGCACTTTTGCCAGCAGAAATACGGTAGAAGTTGGCGACCAGACGCTTCGATTCAAAAAGGCGGTGATTGCAACCGGGGCTCGCGCCGCAGAGTTGCCGATCGCCGGTTTAAAGCTCGCTGGCTATTTGACGAATGAGACGCTGTTTTCACTGACCGAGCTACCACGACGGCTGATTGTGATCGGCGGTGGTCCGATCGGTTGCGAAATGGCTCAGTGCTTTGCACGGCTTGGTTCTCAGGTAACGCTGATCGAGGTTTCACCACGCATCCTTGGTCGCGAGGAAGCCGATGCGGCGCGGATCGTGCAGGCCTCGCTTGAGAATGATCGTGTCGAGATCGTTATCGGGACGAATATTGTTCGTGTCCAAACAGAGGGAGCCGACAAAATTGTGGTCGTCTCCAGCCATGGAAAAGAATCTTCGATTCGGGGTGATCGTATTCTTGTCGGGGTTGGCCGCACGCCAAATGTTGACGGCCTGGGGTTAGAGAATGCAGGTGTTGAGTACGACTTGCGAAGCGGCGTTCATGTTGATGATCGATTGCGAACATCGAACCGCAACATTTTCGCCGCAGGGGATATTTGTTCTCCATTCAAGTTCACGCACGCGGCCGATTTTCTCGCTCGAATCGTAATCCAAAACGCACTGTTCATGGGGCGTGCTAAAGCCAGCCGACTGGTCGTTCCTTGGTGCACTTATACATCACCTGAATTAGCCCATGTCGGAATCAGTCCCGCCGATGCCGCCGAGCGAGGTTTACAGTTAGACACGTTCACGCAACCGCTCTCATCGACGGATCGCGCGATCCTTGATGGTGAACAAGAAGGCTTTGTTCGCGTCTATTGCCAGCGGGGATCGGACCGCATTCTGGGGGCGACAATTGTCGCCGCACATGCCGGAGAAATGATTGGCGAAATCGTGATGGCGATGAAACATCGCATCGGCTTAGGAAAGATCGCTTCAGTCATTCATCCCTATCCGACTCAAGCCGAAGCGATTCGTAAGTTGGGCGACCAATACAATCGAACCAAGCTGACACCCACAGTAAAGATGCTGCTGAATCGTTGGTTGCGGTGGACGCGATGAGTGTTGGATACGAATATTCGATCCGAATGCCACTAGCCGCCTTGGTGTTAGCCGCGGTTCTCTTCGGTTTACGGATAGATCCTAAACAGCATGAATCGGTTTTCGTATAATGAGGACTCGGATGGTTTTCTTATCAACGCGAAGGGCATTTGCTGTGCGACATTTTATTCTCATGCTGCTGTGTGCCACGATCGGGTGTTCGCAAAAAGCGCCAAATACGGATGGGACAAGTCCCGATGCGGCAACCAATGACGCTGCGGGCCCGCAAGTCACGATCGTGCAAGGATCGACTCCGGGTGATCTGCAGCAAGCCAAGATGCTGGCCGCAAAGGATGCATTGTTTGAAAAACTTTCGGGCAGGTTGATGGAAGCGATGACCGACGGTGGGCCCGCAGCGGCAATTTTGGTATGCCAAAAAGAGGCACCGCAAATCGCCAAGTCGGTCGGCGTGCAGCAGGGGGTGTCAATTGGCCGCACGGGCGTTCGATTGCGAAACCCTAACAATCAGGCTCCTTCGTGGGCGGCGGAATTGATCGACCAAAAGACAGATAAGCCGACATTTGTGATGCTGTCGGATAACAAAGCGGCCGCACTTTTACCGATTAAACTTCAGGTGCAATGTTTGATGTGTCACGGACCGGACGAACAAATCGCTCCTGGCGTGAAGGCTCAACTGCAAAAGAGTTATCCCGCAGACCAGGCAACTGGATTTAGCGAAGGCGATCTTCGAGGCTGGTTCTGGATCACGTTAGATCAGGTCGATTGATTCAGGGCTGGCGTGACCAAAGACGAAGGACAAAAGGGTTCCGAGCCGATAAAGCATACAGGCCAATCCGACTTGACCTCGAATTGGGTCCAGCGTATCGTCTATCGACGATGGGCGTTTGGTGGCTTCCACCGTGTCAATGGCGAGCGATGATGGTCAAAGTAAAAGCGGAACCGAAGAAGTGCTGCGATGAGAGCGAAACGCTCGCGTTGCCGGAGGTAACCGGGGCTGAGGATTTGGCCAAATTGTGTTGGGCCATGGCGCACCCGGCGCGAGTTCGGATCGTGAGATTGCTGCTCAGTCGAACTTCTTGCATCTGTGGCGAGATCGTCCAAGAGATGCCTTTGGCACAATCGACCGTGTCGCAACATTTGAAAATTCTGAAGGACGCCGGTTTGGTCCAGGGCGAGATCGACGGCCCACGCGTTTGTTATTGCATCAACAAGGCTTCGCTTGCAAAGCTGAAAAAGTTTGTGGATGACTTATAAGCGTGTCTGCGGATGGGCAAGCGTCGCTCGTGCGGCGCGATTTTTTTAAACACGTCAATCGTCACACGACGATAAACGATTGGTAGAGAGAGTGCGAAAGATGATCGAAAGGACAAGGACCGATGACGCACGCGAACAGTACGCAGCAGTGGCGCAAGGAGAATTGTCGAATGATTCGACCTCAGTCCGATCGATTGCAACCGCGTTTGGCTACTCTGCAGAGGAACTGAATCAATTGCTCGCCGAAGCCAATAGGGGGCTGTCGTGCTGAAACCCGCTGGCGTTGGCCGGAATTCGCGAAGCCGAAGTCGTTGTGGAATTCGGTTGCGGTGGCGGTATGGATGTGTTTTTAGCCGCTCGCAAAGTCGGAGCCTCAGGCCGAGTGATCGGAATCGATAGAACCGATCAACGTCATTCCCATTGTCAATGTTTTGAAACGATCTCAGGAGAAAAGCGATGAAAACCGTAAGCGTCTATGACAAGCCGATGTGCTGTTCGACCGGAATTTGTGGACCCGATGTCGATCCCGTGTTGCCCACGTTCGCTGCCGATCTCGATTGGTTAAAGACACAAGGTCACCATGTGGAACGTTTTAATCTGGCACAGCAACCCCAGGCCTTTATCGAGAACAAATTGATCCATCATTTGCTCAGCACCGCAGGTACGGATTGCTTGCCCGTTGTGGTAGTTGATGGCGAAATTGTTAGCCAAAGCATTTATCCATCGCGTGAAGATTTTGCGGCGTGGGTCAATGCCCCGGTGGCCAGACAAATGTTGCCGGTCTCACAAGCGGGTGGCGGATGCTGTGGTTCAACCGGTTGCTGCTGAAGCGGCGCAGAAATTGATCGACTCGATAAACCTCAAATGAAGCTCGGATCATGGAATTCTTACACCACCCGACGCGGAATCTGTTTTTCACTGGGAAAGGTGGGGTCGGTAAAACCTCTGTGGCCTGTGCAAGCGCGGTGAGCCTAGCAGACCAGGGCCTGAGGGTTTTGCTGGTTTCTACTGACCCAGCGTCTAATCTCGACGAGGTCTTGGGCGTCACCTTGGGAAACCAACCGACCGCTGTCCCGGAAGTGCCAACACTTTTGGCGATGAACATTGACCCGGAAAAGTCGGCCACCGCATATCGCGAGCGGATGGTTGGCCCGTATCGCGGGTTGCTTCCCGAAGCGGCATTGAAAAGCATGGAAGAACAATTTTCGGGGTCGTGCACGCTGGAGATTGCGGCGTTTGACGAGTTTTCGCGATTGCTGGGCGACCCGACTGCGACATCGCAATTTGATCATGTGATCTTCGATACGGCACCGACCGGTCACACGTTGCGATTACTGACGTTGCCATCGGCCTGGGACGGCTTTATGCAACAGAACACAACCGGCACCAGTTGCCTCGGTCCGCTTGCCGGTTTGCAATCCCAGCAAAAACTGTATCAACAATCCGTCAAGGCGCTCAGCGATGCGGCTGTTACGACGCTGGTTTTAGTCGCTCGTGCCGAAGCCAGTGCGCTGCGTGAGGCGGACCGAACGAGCGTTGAGCTTGCCGAACTTGGTGTCGAAAACCAACACCTGGTGATCAATGGCGTTTTCCAAGCGATGGACCTGGGTGATCCCTATGCGGCAGCGCTTCAGCAGCGAGGCGAGGCTGCAATCGCCGAAATCCCCGAGCGGCTCCGGGCTTTCCCGCGAACGATTGTGCCGCTGAGTGCTGGCGGAATGCTGGGACTGGATTCGTTGCGCCGCCTTGGTACCAGATCGTCGTTATCGAGCGACGATTGGGTGCAGGATTTTAATGATCCTAAAGAGGCTCTGCCGCTGCTTTGTGAACTGATCGACGATCTTGTTGCGGCCGGCCATGGTGTCATTCTTGCGATGGGCAAGGGGGGCGTTGGAAAGACCACAGTTGCCGCAGCGGTTGCGGTGGCGATTGCGGAACGTGGGTTTGAAGTCCATTTGTCAACGACGGATCCTGCGGCACATCTTGCTGCAGCGATGAATGAAGAGTGTCTGCCGAACCTTTCGGTCAGTCGTATCGACCCCGAAGTGGAAACGGCGAAATATGCCGCAGAGGTTGTGCGGCGTGCCGGTGCGAACCTTGACTCGCAGGGCAAAGCACTGCTGGAAGAAGATTTGCGATCGCCGTGTACCGAAGAGATTGCGGTATTCAGGGCGTTTGCGGACGCGGTGGCTGCTGGCACGAACAAATTTGTCGTACTCGATACCGCTCCCACTGGCCACACGGTTTTGTTGCTCGATTCTGCGCTGGCCTACCACCGCGAAGTTTCCAGGCAGTCGAGCAAAATGCCTGAAGCCGTCTCGAATCTGCTGCCACGGTTACGCGACCCCAACTTCACGCGTGTGTTGGTCGTTACGTTGCCCGAAGCGACGCCCGTCCACGAAGCGGCGGCGCTACAGCGTGACTTGCGACGTGCCGAAATTGAGCCCTTTGCTTGGGTCATCAATCAAGTGCTCAGCCCATTGCCGTTGACCGATCCCCTAATGAAATTGCGTCAATCGCACGAGTTGAAATACTTGCGTGAGGTCAAGGAAAAACATGCCAGTCGCGTGGTGATGATTCCTTGGCAGATCAAACCGCCAAGGGGACTGCGTGGATTGAGCCGACTGATCCATCCGTAGATCACAGATCCCAAATCGTCGGCAGATCGACCTCGCCGTCTCGCCAGGCCTCAATGAATCGGGGCAAACTTGGCAAAACCTCGCTCGCTTGGTGAATCTCCAAATGGTCCATCCAGTAAAACTCGGCAACCTCGTGAACATCTGGCAACGGTTCGGCCATCTCGTCGAGGTCGGCCCACCAAAACGCCAGCTTGGTTCCCCATGGCGTTACGCTGCGCCAACAGCAGCGGACCGGAACGACATCGATCGAAAGTTCCTCTTTCATTTCGCGAACTAACGCTTGTTCCTCGGTTTCGCCAGCTTCGATCGTGCCGCCGGGCAGGCAGAGCTTTCCCGGTGCAGTGACCCATTGGCTGCGACGGATCGTCAGCAGTTTGTCACGGCGCAACATAACGCCAACGACGCCGCGTTTCCCTTTTACAAATGGTTTGGGGCGATTCATGGTGACGATGCTACCCTAGGATCGGATTGAAAAGGTGCCTGACCCTTTCCAGCAAGACTTAAATGATTTCGATAACGACTCGTCCCCAAAGGACCAGACCCCTTTCAAACAGAGCCTCATATCGTTATTCACTGCCAAAGCCCAGAATGTAACGTCCAGATAGGGTTTTGAAGACTCCCAATGCCGGGTTTATCTCTTGTTCGATTTCTCCACTGCTTCTGCCGCAGATGCCCTGGCGGTCATCCGACGATTGCAATCCGCCGGTTTCGTCGCTTATCTGGCGGGAGGCTGTGTTCGCGACGGGTTGCTGGGACGGCCACCCAAAGATTTTGATGTCGCCACCAACGCGACGCCAGAAGCGGTTCGCCAGATTTTTGGCCACCGCCGCACGCTCGCCTTCGGTGCTTCCTTCGGCGTGATCGGCGTGCAGGGGACAGGCAAAGAACCGACCGAAGTTGCGACGTTTCGCAGCGATGGGACCTACAGCGATGGACGTCGCCCCGACCAAGTGCATTTTGGCTCAGCCGAAGAAGACGCGTTGCGCCGTGATTACACGATCAATGGATTATTTTACGACCCGGTGCAGGACAGCGTGATTGATTTTGTCGACGGACGCGCCGACCTGGCCAAGCGTGTCGTGCGAGCGATTGGCGACCCTTACTTGCGGATCGCCGAAGACAAATTGCGGATGCTGCGAGCAGTCCGTTTTGCCGCGACGCTCGGTTTTTCAATTGATCACGTCACGACGGATGCGATTCGACGACTTGCCGATCAAGTGATCGTTACCAGCGGCGAACGGATCGGTGCGGAAGTGCAACGAATGCTGGGCAATCGCGGTGCCCAAATCGCTATCGAATTGTTGGCCGATACTCACCTTCTGGAAGTGATCTGGCCGGGAATTTGTAACGATTTATTGCAGCTCGACTTGGCTGTTCGGTTGGCCGGTGCCGTCCAACCGCCCGACTTCGCGGCTTGTGTCGCTGGAATTGTCGCGTCCAATGCCCCGCGGCCGATCGACATGGTCGATCAGCTTTCCACGCTTTGGAAGCTGTCCTGCGACCAACGCGATGCGATCGAACAAGCGGTCCGGCACCGCGACGTGATTCTCGCCGCAGATTCAAGACCTTGGTCGGTCGTTCAACCGCTGTTGATGCTGAAGCACCGCGACACGATTCTGGCTGCTGCGCAAGCCTGGGCATTGGCCGGACAGTTCTCGGTGGCTGGCATCGATTTCTGCCGAAACCGCATCGCCAGTTGGCCGGCCGACCAGCTTGATCCGACACCACTTCTGACCGGCCAAGACTTGATCGCACGGGGCTACAAGCCCGGCCCAGCGTTTAAACCATTACTCGCCGCCGTCCGTGCCGCTCAGCTCGATGGCGAAATTAGGACACAAGCCGAAGCAATAAAACTGGTCGAGCAGACGATCGTCGAGCCCTGAAGTGGATTGGTTGACCGGGGTGCGTGTTCAGCCCAGTGGTCAGTCAAATATTCCCGCCCCAAAACCGCCTTCGGGTCGGGGGAAGTTTGTTTCAGCCGGACGTTCCGGTATCGTGCCCGGTCGGCGATCCACCTGGGAGGCCATCGATGCATGGCCACGCAGCGGATCGGTCGCAGGGCGGGTCTGCGAGCTTGTTGAAGAAGCCGTTTGAGCGGGCGGTAAACTGGACGGGTCGGGTTGTCCAGCGACCGGGCGAGGCGAAGCGGACGGCGGATCGGCCGCGGAGCGGCGAAGCGTTTCGTGAGGGTTGTCGATGCGGATGTTATTGCCACCTGCATCCGGCGGCAGTTCGCGCGTCGAAGATCGAGGGCCCGCAGAAGCGACGGGAAACAGATCGTCATGCGACTCAGAGATCGCCTCAAAATCATCATCGTATCGCGACCGATATCCGGGCTGGGCTGCACGAGCCAACTCCGCATCGAACTCTGCGAGCACTGCGGCGGAGATCATCTCGCGACAGTCACTATTGACCGGGTGTGCGACGTCGGCATAGAGCTTTTGAGGCGCATCCGGTAGCACCATGACCTTCAACTTGGTGCCACACTGATTACAGTACGCGGCCCGCAGATGGTTTTTGTAGTTGCACCGGTAACAATGCCCAGACAGCTTGCGACTGGGCATCGCGACAAACGGGCCGCTGGCACCGTCGATTACTTTTAGATCGCGGATCACAAAGCTGTGATCGAGCGTGATGCTGCAGAAGGCTCGCAAACGATCTTCGCTGCCCTCCATCAGTTTAATGCGTACTTCGGTTACTTGCACGTTCCGACTCTCCCTGCCCGGTTTTCGTGGCGATGATTTTGCAACCCCAACTTAAATTGGGCCTCTTGTTGCAGCTTCATCTGATTACAAAACGCCTGGCCAGGACGTTACCAACAGGCCACTAACTGGGGGCACGCACTCACACTCTTGACAACCATCACATGCCCTGACGCCCCCGTCTTCAGCCATTGCCTGCGCAGTTCTTCTGCGCCGGCGTTGGCTAAATCGCGATCAGGACAGACGCAAAAACAAGCCGATCCGCTGC
>DNWZ01000270.1:0-1763 GCA_003506095.1 Planctomycetaceae bacterium
AGCGCGATCTCACCGACAAGCGATTCGAGCGAGCGATAGGCGGCCACGTCATGTTCGATCGTATCGGCCCATTCGAGTGCCGGCGTCGTCGCCGAACCACCTTTTGCGCAAACGCCGAACGCGTGAAAAACCGTCCATCCATTGGCATGTTGCTGGTGAATCGCGGCGACATAACCATTCAATTCATCACGACGAATCTTTAAGCGTTCGCTGATCGTCAACCAATCATTGGCCTGGGCACGACGATTGTTCTTCCAGGATGAATCGAGCTGGTCAAGAAACTTGCGACGTTCGGCCTTGTTGCTGTGCAGTTCCAAACAGCAATCGCCCAGCCCTCGCTCGCGCAGGCGTCGGTAAACGACATCGAGCGCAGCAGTTTTCTCCGCGACGAACAAGACCGTTTTCCCGGTGGCCAAGCACTGGCAAATGATATTGGCGATCGTTTGGCTTTTGCCGGTTCCCGGTGGACCGATCAACACAAAATCTTGCCCCTGCGAGGCGGCCATCACCGCGGCCAATTGTGATGAATCGGCGGGCAGCGGATGGAAGATATCTTTGGGTTCAAACTTCTTGTCGATCTCGCGCGGATGCGGAATCGACCCGCCTGAGAAAGATTGAAACGGCTTGTCGGGGTCGCGGATCAAGTGACGTACGACGCGATTCTTTTCTAAGTGGGCACTGCGGTCGACCAGGTCTTTCCACATCAAGTATTTGGCGAACGAGAAGGTCGCCAGCGCGCATTCGTCAACAACTTCAAAGCCGGGGACATCACGAATCTCCGCACGAACGCGTTCCAATACCAAGCCAACGTCGACGCCGGAATCGTCACCTGGTAGCGAGGTTTCAAATTGTGACAGGTCGCGTCCGAAATCTTTCTTCAACAATTGAATCAACGTCGCGTTGAAGCGAACTTCGTCTTCATGTTGGCTCAATACAAACGGCGACAAGGCGCTTTTGCGAGTCAGCTTGACGGGAACCAGCAGCAGCGGTGCTCGATACGACGTCGAGTCTTCCGGTTTCTGCTTCCACTTCAGAAAGCCGACGGCTAGAAATAACGTGTTCGATCCGCCTTCGGCTAAGTCGTTGCGAACGCTGCGAAACAGTTCGGTTAAGCGACTTGTTAACTCAAGGTCACTGACCGTTGCCGCCAACTCGCCGCGTGCCAAGGCTTGTTTGGCAAACTGGTCGTCAAGGTCTTCGCTGGTCCGCGCCCGGTGCAGTTCGCTGTCGCGATCGGCGACCGAATTCTGGTCGGGCAGCGAGACGATCTTTAATGATTTTCCCGCTGCGAGTCGGTCTTCGAGTTGTGAGATTTCGCTGCAATGCAGCGGCACGGTTTGCTTGGTCGGTTTGAAGTTCAGCAAACGATTGCGAAGGGAAAGGTCAAGCAGTTTGCGTTGCCACCGTTCGATGCGGCCTTCGGGCGTCGTCGGCTTTGCGTCGACTTCTTCGGCAGGCAGCGATCCGAAGTTGGGTGCCGCAGGGAGCGGCAGCGGACCGCTCGGTTGCGATTCGTCGGTGCCGCCTTCGCGAGCTTGATGCGAGGCAAGCGGACGGATTTGTGACATGCGAGCGCGAGTGATGTCGATGGTCGCTTGGTATTGGCTTTCCGCCGATTCACGCGTCGCCGCCAGCGCGGTCTTCACAGCGTCGTCAAACCGAGCTGGTGGATGATGGGTGATGAGTGTGGTTTCAAAGACGATCACTTCTCGCGCTGCGATCGCTTTGCGAAGCTCGCTGGCATCGGTTTCGATCAAACGCGA
>DNWZ01000270.1:1806-11428 GCA_003506095.1 Planctomycetaceae bacterium
GGCCGCCGCGTCTTTTGCCCGACCTGTTCAAAGCTGCGCGGCGGGTTTGCATAAGTCAGGTTTTTTGCGGCGACCGCAGACCAGATCGATGCGGCGAGTAGGTACGCTCGCTTCGGGTCGCGACTTTGGTAACCGTCCAGCGCCGACGAATGGCCATGTTTGGCCAACACGTTACCGGCAAGCTTAAGGATCGGTGCAAGTGCGGGATCGTTGGGCATTACAAACGCGGCCAGCAGTTCAGCCATGCCGCTGATGCCACCCCATTCATCGCGGGCCAGCACACGCAGTTCATGAGTCGCTTCGGTGATCAGCGTTTCGCCGCGGACCAGTCGAAGCTTGATCAGCCCCTTCTCGGCTTCGTCGAGTCCGTTGAGGTAGGCCGGATCGAGTTGCACGTCGCGGTCGCGAATGTTGATCGATTCGCCGGGGGCAAGTCGCGAGATCACCCATTCTTTGGATCGCGTGAACGAGGGGCTGGAATCGTAAATCAAACGCAAGTCTTCCAGCGTATCGGAAGCATGGTTTACGACTTCGAGCGAACGGAGCAGCGGAACGGAGTTTTGCCACGAGGCGTAATTCACGCAGCCCGCGATGTCGAAAGCGATCGTGATTTCGTTGGGGCTTTCACTGCTCACGGACGAAGTCTCCAGGGCACAGACGGGCAAACCGTCTAAATCGATCGGGCACAGATAACGCGAATCTCGCCTCGCGCGCGGCAGTCGATTATAGAAGGATTGCCAACCAACCACACGGTTGGATCCTTTGGAAATGGCTGCATCAAGCCGTTGAGGTGCCAAATGTACGGTTTCGGTGAAATGCACAGAGGCGACCGAACCAATTCTGGCGTAGTGGACGAGGCGACGAGTCCTTTCCGACCGACTTGGGCGGGGTCAGGGGTTTGAAATGCCAGATGCCAATTTGCACCAAATGCCGATTTCTGGGTGGTGGCCGTGGAAATCGATGAGACTTCTGGACTTCGCGGTCAGCGCCGTTGAAGCTGGACTCGCAAATCGGCTAAACGGACTGCCAAAGCCTCTTCGCTTAATTCAGCAAGGGCTCTCGCATCCGTTGGTTCCAAGCCAAGAAACTCTTGCAGAATGCAGATCTGGCCGATCAGCTCGCCCTGCTCTCGGCCCTGCTCAAGTCCTTGCTCAAGCCCCTGTTCTCGGCCTTTCTGCTCGCCGAGCGCAATCAGCTCTTTTCCAGCTTGCGTATCTCGTAAATCCGGCAATTGCCCAATCAACATTTGTTCGATCCCTTTCATTCCTCGGTCGCTAAACCGCTGCAGCAGCCAGTCGACAAACACGTCATGCAGACGCGTTCGTTGACGTTCGTCGGCGACGCCCTCGGTAATTTGATTGTAGTATCTCGCCACGTCACGTTCCAGAATTGTCCGGTCGGTTTGCATCAGCGGTTGGAAAACGGCCACCAGCGGATGCTCGGGAGCGTGCTGGGACAGTTGTTCGAGCAGTTCATCAAGGTAATAGCTCGCAACGACTTTGGTCCATGGCTCGGTACGTGAGTCGAGGCTGCGCGAGGCGAAAATGATGAAACCATCGACTTGACGACCGGGATGCTCCGCTTGGACCATCGCCATTTCGATCACCGTACGCTGGTAAACGTCACTGTCGGCATACATTTGAAGCTCAGCAATCGTGATCGGCTTGCTGGCCAAGTCCGGCAGCAGCATTCCATCGCTTCGACGCTCAATCGCCTTGAGTGTGATGGAAACGAACTTGCAGGGACCCGGCGAGGTACGACCGGTCAGTTCAAACAACCACTGCGGGTTGACTTCAAAGATTTCATACAACTGCTTATCGCTTTGCATGACCAAAGTGTAAGCGATTCAGCTGTGCACAAGCAATCATCACAAACAAGCGTTTCGCGTTTGGCCTTCCGTTAACCAAGAACCGTTGCTGGGTGGCACCAAATGCTGATTTACGCCTTGCATCAGTCGAAGCTTGATCAGCCCTTTCTCGGCTTCGTCGAGTCCATTGAGATAGGCAGGATCGAGTTGTACATCGCGGTCGCGAATGTTGATCGCTTCGCCGGGGGCAAGTCGCGAGATCACCCATTCTTTGGATCGCGTGAACGAGGGGCTCGAATCGTAAATCAAACGCAAGTCTTCCAGCGTTTCGGAAGCATGGTTGGTGACTTCGAGCGAACGGAGCAGCGGAACGGAGTTTTGCCACGAGGCGTAATTCACGCAGCCCGCGATGTCGAAAGCGATCGTGATTTCGTTGGGGCTTTCACTGCTCACGGACGATCTCTCCTGGTTAACCAGCGGTCGAGTTGGTCTCATCAAGGGGCACGGGCACTGCACAGTCGAGGTGAATTTCGATTCGCGTGGTTACGCATATTTTAGAGGGGTTGCCAACCTGCCACACGGTTTGGTTGCCGGGAATCGGCAACCGCTGGACATTCGAGTAACGATGGTGCGGATGTGGCAGAATGTGCGGAGGAGTCTGCTTGGAATAAGCTCGTCTCTGATCGGGTCATGCCGGCCCCCGAACCGGTGTGCGTTTTAAATTCTGAAGTACGGCGCGGTCTCGCAGACTAAATCACTGAACGAACGTCACGCAGACGAACCAGGCTTGCAGCGGTCTGGATGGCGGCGACATGAATTTCCCGCATGCCCCTCTTTAATTCTCTTGCTATCCTCGGTTTCTTAACCTAGCTTTACCATTAGGAAATTTATCTTTGCCGTCATCTCCATCCTAAAAGTTGTCGATAAGCCAGGATTGGGGTTGCAACTTCAAAAGCCTTCGGGTGTGTCTCGTTTCACGGTATCACCAGCGAGAGCGGGTGTTAATTTAAAGCTAGCTTGATGAAAAAATCTTGGTTTCAACTTCGTGGGCAGGACTGCAAGACCAAACGAGTTCGTACGAATCAGCTTCGGGGAATGGAGAGCTTAGAAATTCGGCAAGTTTTGGCTGCCGATTCGCTGCCGATCCTCATTTCCCCGATCGCCGACCAGCCACCTGCACTCGTTGCAAACCGTATCCCCGGGGAAATCGTGATCGGTTTCAAGCAGGGAACCTCGGCGGCGGACATTCGTGGTATCGCCAAGGTCCAAGGCCTCCAAAACCTTCAACCACTTTATATGGGCGCCGATCCTCGTTCGGTCCAAAGTGCAAAGATTCCCGAGCACGCGATGACGCGGGTGATCAATGCGCTTCGCAATAATCCGCGGGTCGAATACGTCGAGCCGAGTTTCACGGCCGCCGCATTCTCCATGCCCAATGATCCGTTGTTCAGTTTGCAGTGGAATCTTCAAAGTTCGTCAACGGGAAGCATCAACGCAGCGGAAGCTTGGCAAACGACCACAGGCTCAGGTGTGGTGGTAGCGGTTCTTGATACAGGCGTCGCGTTCGAGAACCGATCGGACTCCACAGGATCCTACTATGTGGCGCCCGACCTTGCCGGAACGCGATTCGTTGCAGGTTACGACTTCATCAACAACGATCCTCATGCAAACGACGACCACAGCCACGGAACTCATGTTGCTGGCACTATCGCACAGAGTACCAATAACGGACGTGGCGTTGCGGGCGTTGCCTCCGATGCATCGATCATGCCTGTGAAAGTGCTGGGCCGAGACGGAAGCGGCAGTCACGCCGCGATCGCACAAGGTGTTCGCTGGGCCGTCGATAATGGCGCCCATGTGATTAACCTCAGCCTGGGCAGCAACTCAGGAAGCACCACGCTGCGTGACGCCCTCGCTTACGCTTACGGCAAAGGGGCCACGATCATTGCAGCAGCCGGCAACAACGGCCAGAACGCAGTCAGCTTCCCCGCCGCTTACGACGATTTTGTGATCGCGGTTAGTGCCACTCGTTTTGACGAGAACCTCGCGCCCTACTCAAATTACGGCACTAGTATCGACATCGCCGCGCCCGGAGGTGACACGTCGGTCAATCAAAATGGCGATCAATACGTCGACGGCATACTTCAAAACACATTCAACCCAAGCACGAAAAACACCGCTGACTTCGGATACTACTTCTTCCAAGGCACATCGATGGCGGCGCCACACGTAGCGGGCGTGGCGGCCTTGGTGACCTCGCAACTGCTCAAGATCAAAGGCACCGTTGACCCAACTACCGTGAGGAACGTGCTTCAGTCAACGGCTCGCGATCGCGGCGTCCCAGGACTCGACAGCTTCTATGGCCACGGAATCGTCGATGCAGCGGCTGCCGTTCGGGCAACGCTCAGTTTGTCGAACACAGCGCCGCTAGCCGCTGCCGATTCCGTCTCGACCACCCAAGGCCAATCCGTAAAGATCAACGTGCTGGCAAACGACAGCGATCCTGATGGAGACACACTAAGGCTCGTCTCGGTATCAGCGGCCAACCAGGGAACTGTTGTGATCAACGGCGACCAAACGGTTACGTATACGCCGCCAGCTGGTTTTGTGGGGACCGCAAGCTTCAACTATACGATCGCAGACCCCGCAGGCATCACAAGCACGGCTTCGGTCACGGTTAACGTACAAGAGGCGCCAATCGCTCGTGTCACGGACCTCGACGCATCCGTACGAACGAACAATAAGAAACAGTGGCAAGCTGTGGTCGCGGTCCAAGTTCAGAGCGGTACCGGAGTAGCCTTAGCGAACGCGTCGGTCAGTATCCGGTGGAGCGACGGTCGAACGGCTACTGCGACCACCAACTCCCTCGGTATTGTGACGTTCAATAGCGCATGGTTGTCAAGCAAGACCGCGAGCATCACCTTCTCGGTCACACGAATCATAGCGACGGGATTTGTCTATGACGCGTCGAAAAATGAAGACCGCGAAGGAGACAGTAATGGCACCAACATTACGGTGAATCGAAACGGCACGACCACCTTCAGTGCACTCAGCTCCGGTAGTGGGATTGCAGCCAATCCTAAGCGCTAGGCGATCGCAATAGAAAGTCACAGGTTTGGGATATGGCACTCATGTCGGTGCTCTCAAACTAATCCACTCGCAGCAAACGAACCGCGTGCAACAACTCCACACACACTTGGAATTTGCCGAAGAGTCTGCTGCAGGATAGTGGTCTGTTACATCTAAATTTTAGGGGAGTGGGATTCGCCAGAACTCCGCTCAATCAGGAAATTCTGGCGAATCCCACTACGGACCAACCCTAATTTCCAAGCATTGGCAAAGCACTAGGTAATATTCGATCGGGTCTTGTTTCCGTCAGGCACCCTGTTGGGGTTCTGCGATGTACCGGCAGGCTGGCTTTCCTGTGGCTTGACGTCATCATGGCTGCGAAACGGGCGGGTTGCGGTTATCATATGGCGATGGTCTGGGCTTGATACTCGCATCAGCCTCGTCTTACTCTCCCCGCCTGCCACCATCCCGCCATGCACATTACCCTTCGCGCCGTTTGCGCGCTCGCCGCTTTGATTCCGTGCGCCGCATTTGCTGATGCGCCCGCGTCCGAACGGCAAACCACGATCGTCGATCTTGTCGACCAGCGATTGCACCAGCGCTGGGACGCTGAGCGCATTGAACCTGCGCCGGTCTGCAGCGACGAAACGTTCGTGCGGCGTGTGTTTCTCGATTTGGCGGGCCGCGTCCCGACCGTCGACGAACGACAAGCGTTCTTGGACCAGCCCGCCAACGGTGGAGCAAGCACAAAACGCCAAGCATTGATCGAGAACTTGCTGTCGAGCGAAGACCATATCCAGCACATGGCCGACACCTTCGACACGTTGCTGATGGGGCGCGGCGACCGGCGGGCCTATCGCGAGAGAAAAGAGAACCACTGGCGAGTTTGGTTGGAACGTGTCTTTCGTGAAAACCGACCTTGGAACGAAGTGGTCGATGATCTGTTGCTCGCTCGGCCGCAATCGACCGACGAACAAGGTGCCGTTTGGTATCTCTTTGAACGAGACAACAAACATCAAGCGATCGCTGAAGCGGTCGCCTCAACACTCTTTGGCGTCAAGATCGACTGTGCCCAGTGCCACGATCACATGGTCGCCGGCGAAATCGCTCAGGCACACTACTGGGGTTTGGTCGCGTTCTTCAACCGCAGCAAGAACGAGCGAACGAAGCTTGGCCCGCGAGTGGCTGAGTCGGCGATCGGTGGCTATTCGGAGTTCGCAAACTTGGAAGGTGCCAGTTCACCAAACCTTCTCACGTTCCTCGAAGCGAAAACGATCGACGAAACGCGGCCTGACAAGGATGCCAAACAAGAGGACTCCGACGACTTGTATTATACTGCGACCACGGAGGGCGAACCGCGAGTGCCAAAGTTTTCGCGACGCGAGCTATTCGTGAAAGAGGTCGCCCAGGGGCATCCGATGGTGGCGCGGGCGTTTGTCAATCGAGTGTGGGCGATGTTGATGGGCCGCGGGATTGTGCACCCGTTCGACCAAATGGATTCGGTTCACGACCCGTCGCACCCCGAGCTGCTTGATGAGTTGGCCGAAAGCTTTCGCACAAGCGGTTATGACGCGCGGCAACTGGTGCGAGCAATCGTCAGCTGCGATGCTTACCAACGTGAAGCTCGCCGTCCCACTGGCGTCGATGATCCCGCGACGTTCGCCTGGTACCTTTCGCGACCACTGACGGCTGAGCAGTTTGCTAGGTCGATGCAATTGGGCCTTCGCGGCAACGTTGATGTGCAAGATTCAATCGTCGCGTCGCTGCGTGAAAAAGTGCCTGACGTCATGCCTGAGGTGATCGTGACACCGATCCGTGAATCACTATTCTTGACCAACAACCCAGCCGTGAACGACTTCATTGCGGCCAGTCGCGGTGATGGACATTTGCTGTCGCGAGCGGCGAAGATGTCGGATACGAACGAGGTGGCTCAGTCGCTCGCGTTAGCACTGCTCGGACGCCAGCTTGATGTTGAAGAGTTGTCCGAAGTCACACGTTTGTTGGCTAAGCCTAACGGTAGCGAACAGGTTGCCTGGGCGATGATCACTTCTGCCGAGTTCCGTTTCAATCATTAAAGGACGGACTACATATGTCTATCAAGCAAAACCCTCATTCCAACCACCAAAACGCGGCCGTGCGAGCGACTTGCGGCAGCCCCGAGCATGCGATTCATCGTCGGCTGTTCTTGCAAGGCGCGATGGCGGCAGGTGCCGCATCGGTCGCAAGCTTTAATGGATTGTTCTCCATACCCGCACTCGCCGAAGAGACGAAGCGTCAAGGCAAGAAATGCATCTTGTTGTGGTTGTGCGGTGCACCGAGCCAGTTCGAGATGTGGGACCCGAAACCGGGGACGCCAACCAGCGGCCCATTCGGCGCGATCCCGACATCGATTCCTGGTGTGCAGGTGAGCCAATTGATGCCCCGTTGTGCGACGATCATGGACAAGTTGGCCGTGATCCGTTCGATGAGCACCGAACCGAACGAGCATTTTCAGGGGATCGATGTGCTGACACGCGGCGACAAACCGAGGCCCCCATTCATTCGTCCGATCCTCGGTTCGGTGATCGCTCAGCAATTAGGACAAATCGACAGTCCCGTCCCGCAATTCGTGTTGCTCGATCCGTGCCCCGAAGGAAACGAGTTCAAACAATTCAAAGCGGGCAATTGGGCCGGTTGGCTCGGCGCGGAATATGGCCCGGTGCGAGCGGGCGGCGAATTCTCGATACCAGATATCTTGAAACCTGAATCGATCGCCGAGGCGGATCACGAAGATCGCGAAGCGCTGCGGCGGTTCTTGAGTCGTAAGTTTGAAAACGACCAGCGCAGCGAAGCGGCCAGCGGTTATAACGCCGCGTTCGAGCGAGTGAAGGGTTTGATGAGTTGCGCACCGCTGTTTGATCTCGATCAATTGCCCGAAGCGGATCGCGAACGCTATGGTCGCGGCGCGTTCGCTCAGCATGCTTTACAAGCCCGACATTTGATCGAGAACGGTTCGACGTTTGTGATGGTGGCCAATGGCATGCCTTGGGACAACCACGTTTTCCAGCATGAGATGCACCAAATGCTGGTCCCGGAGCTCGACAACGTCCTTTATCAATTGATCACCGATCTCGAGCAGCGCGGAATGTTAGAAGATACGCTCGTCATTGCGATGGGCGAGTTCGGGCGAACGCCGTGGCTGAATGACGCGCGCGGCCGAGATCATTATTCCAAGGCATGGAGTATGGCGATGGCGGGAGCCGGTATTCGCGGCGGCGTTGTCCATGGTGCGACTGATCCGATGGGTTTTGAAGTCACGGAAAATGCGGTCGACAACCGACGATTGTTTGCAACCATCTTCAAGGCACTCGGTATCGATCCGCGCGAGGATTACGACCTGCCTGACCTGCCCACATTCAAACGTGTCGAAGGCGATGCCGAGCCAATCGCGGAGGTATTGGTATGACCATGGAATCAAAAAAACTAAACCGTACGATCGACTTTAAACTACCGACCGCGATCCTCGGTGCATCGCTATCGCGAGATGAACGCACGTTGGTCGCTGCTTGCATGGACGGCGTCTATGTCGCTGAACTGGAAGCGAAATCGTTTGATCGAATCGGTGGCCACGAAAGCTATGTCAGTTCCGCAGCGTTTCTACATGACCAAAATCGAATCGTCACGTCGGGATACGACGGCATGGTGCAGTGGTTTGATGGCGAAACGAAACAGTCCCAGCAGAAGCTGAAGGCCCATGAGTTTTGGTCATGGGACATGGCCGTTTCGCCCGACCAAAAGCTGGTCGCGACGGTGACGGGCCAGTATCTAGCAGGCGGGTACAAGTACGAGCCTGCGCCCGAGCGAGAGCCATCCGTAAAATTGATCTCCAGCGAAACGCAGCAAGTGCTGCAACAGTGGCCGCACGTGCCGTCTGTGCAAGCGGTCGCGTTCAGCCATGACAGTCGCTTCGTTGCGGCGGGGAACTTGATGGGCGAGGTGCGCGTATGGGATTGCGTCACGGGCGAATTAGCCAGCAATTTCACGACGCCCGATTTTACAAGCTGGGGGATCATCAAAAGCCATTGCTATCTTGGTGGTATCTTTGCGATACGATTCACGCCCGATGATTCGGCAATCCTTCTATGCGGCATGGGCGACATGAAAGACCCGATGGCTGGTAACGGACGCCAGTTATGGCAAAAGTGGGCATGGAAAGAATCGTCGCCAAAGAAGCTGGACGAGACGCACCAAGGTGAATCGGGTGAAGGCTTAATGGAAGCGCTCGCCATTCATCCCAACGGCCAGTACTTTGCGATGGGCGGCCGCCTTCGTGGAGGCGACTGGAACGTGGCACTGTTTGATCTCGCCGGCGGCAATCGTATCGGCACACTCAAGACCGGTTATCGCGTGACCGATTTAAGCTTTACCAGTGACGGAAAACGGTTGCTTGTCGTCGGAACTCAAGGCCAGCCCGAAAAGATCGAAGATGGTAAACAGCCTCATTTTGGACGCGTCGAGGTCTATAACGTTCAATAGGGGCTTGGCAGGAGTTTATTGCAGTCGTTGCTTTAGCAGGGCAACTTCATTCTTTAGCGACGGGCAAAAAACTAACTGACGAATGTTGATGTGACGAAAGTTGACATGAGTTTCATGGCTGCATGTAGCCAAAGCACTTGGCCATCTTCGCTAAGCCAGTGATTGTTCCCGCATCGCCTACTTAGCCAATACGACTAACGTGCATATGCCGATTAGTGTTCGATTAGCGTA
>DNWZ01000505.1 GCA_003506095.1 Planctomycetaceae bacterium
GCCGAAGGTGCCGGTGACGGGGGCGGATACAGGGCCGGCGCCTGAAGGCTGGACTCCAGCGCTGACTCCGATGACGGTCTTGGTGTCGCCGAAATTGAGGTCCGAATCATTGACCAGAACGTTGCCGGTGGGGTTCAGGCCGGTGGTACCATTGTTCGTGCCGCCTGCTTCGACAGCGATGGCGGTGTCCGGGTTGGCCGTGGGAGCGATGTTCTGGTTGACAACCAAGTTCACGGTCGCTTGATTGGCGGTCTGCCCGTCGGAAACGATGTAGTCGAATCGCATCGGACCATTGAAAGGAGCGTTGACATCGAGCCGTCCGTCGGCTCGCAAGGTCAGCACAGTGTTGTTGGCCAGCGTGACTGACGAACCGGTACCCGCAAAGTTCAGTCGCGTGCCATCGCCGAGCGTATCGACGATGCCGGTGATGGCCAGCGAACCGCTGATCCCTGATGTGTCGTTGGCCAGCGGATCGATGGCCGACGTGATCCCTTGCAGCGTGGTGAAGGTATCGTGATTTGCAACGGTGCCAGCGGATAGCAGATTTGCCGCCGAGACGGTGACGCTGTTGAATTGAAAGTTCTGGACGTTGTAGACTTTGTCGGTCCCGTCGGGGCTGCCCGTGCGATTGTCAGCGATGGTAAAGAACGCACCACCGCCGTCGGATCCTGCGGTGATCGTGTAATCCATCCGATTGCCGCTGTAGATCGCGGTGTTATTGCCACCGACGCCGTTGATCGTGTCGTTGCCACCACCACCGGTAAAGATATTGTCACCCGCATCGCCGGTCAGCGTGTCGTTAAACGCGGAGCCGATCAGATTCTGGAAGCCATAGAAAACGTCCCCCGTAGCGTGGCCGCCTGACGCGGTGCGTGTCCCGAGGTTGACCGTGACTCCGGCATGCGAGCTGGCATAGGACAACGTGTTGTTGCCGCCGCGGCCTTGCATCAAGTCGGCACCGGCGCCCCCTTCGATCGTGTCGTTGCCTGCGCCGCCAACGATCCAGTCGTTACCGGCACCACCGAGCAGAGTGTTATTGCCGGTCTGCGAGGTGGGGACGACGTTGACGGCGGTTACCATTGGACCGTAAGCACCTGACGTCAGGCTTTGCAAGGACAGTGTTGTCGTCGATCCAGTCGCTGTGAACGTAAAGGTTCGCTCAACAAATCCTCCTGCAATCGTTGGATAGGTGGCACCCATCGGATTGGTGAGCGAGAAGTCTTGAGATGTACCTGCAGCGGAGACTCGCATCGTAGCCGTTTGCGAGGGAGCCGACGCGTGAGTCCCCTGCAAGAAGGTGACCGTGTAGGACACGCCGCTGGTTGTGGCGAAACTTTGCCTGATGGTACCCGCGGAGGTTCCGCAAAGATCAACGTATTGCTGGCCGGTGCCGCCGTCGTCTTCCCGTACGTCAATGTTTCCTGATGTGACGGACCAGCCGCTGAGTGTGGTGGTCGCCATGGCTGTTGCCCCGACAAAGTTTCCATTGGTGATCAGTTGGCCGTCGCCAAAGATCCGGTCGTCACCAGCACCACCATCGATGACGTTGTTGCCGCTGGAGCCGATCAGCGTATCGTTGTGAGTCGAGCCGGTCAGGTTTTGGAAATTGCTGATCGTATCCGTTCCTGCGCCGCTTGTGTTTTGCGACGTGGTGATCCCGAGATTGACGGTGACGCCGGAGGTGGCCCCAGCATAGCTGACGGTGTTGATCCCGCCGCCGCCGTCGAGGATGTCGTTGCCGCCGCCACCTTCGATGATGTTGTTGTTGGCGTCGCCGGTGGTCGTATCATTGTGTGCCGAGCCGACAATGTTCTCGATGCTGTACAGCACATCGCCGGTCGCATCGCCACCGGAATAGGTGCGTGTGGCCAAATCGATCGTCACACCCGCAGACGAACCAAAGTACGAAACGGTATCGCTACCCGCTCCGCCAAAGATGATGTCTGCCCCTGCACCGCCGTTGATCCAATCGTCACCGCCACCGCCGTAGATCACGTCGTTGCCCGAGCCACCGGAGATGCGATCGATGTCGCGGTTGTCCTCGAACAAGCGAACATTGTCGAGCATGCCGTCGACGTTGGTCGTTGTTGTCGACACGTCGGTGAAGATGACGGTCGTTCGATCTCCCAGGTCGGTGAAGTGCCATTCGTAGTCGTTTATCCAGGCGGAACCAGCCACCGAGGACGCGGTGACGACCCGATCCACGACCGCTTCGCCGCCGCTGATCACTTGGACCCGCAACGATTGAGTCTGATTGTCTAAATGGGACCATGACCAATAATTGAAACCGACGGTGTAGTTGCTGCCGACCGCGGTATCGACCGTCTGCATCAAGACGCCGTTGTTCGTCGTTCCGCTAGAACCGAAGGCGGCCGCTTCCGTCCCAAGGGCGGCGTCTTGGCCGGTGATCGAAGCCACATTACCCGAAGTCGTCCAACCGTTCAGGCTGCCTGCTTCAAAGCTACCGTTGGTGATCAGGTTGGCCCCTTCGCCCCAGATCGTGTCGCTCCCAGCACCGCCGATGATCGTGTCCGCACCGATGCCACCGATCAACAGATCATCGCCCCAGCCACCGACGATCAGATCGGCGCCGCTGCCGCCGTTGATCGTATCGTTGCCATCGCCGCCAGTCAGATAATCTTGTCCGGCACCACCGTTAATCGTGTCACTATCTGCTCCACCGGCGTAAGAATCGTTGGTGCCTCCGGTGCCGTTGAATGTGTTTGCGCCCGCGTCCCCTTCGGAGTAACTGGTCGTCGTGCTGGTGTAGTTCTCGCGAATGACCAAGTTGTCGACGCCCCAGGCTTCATTATTCCACGCTTCATTTAACGTGGAGCCAAAGCCAAGTTTTAAGCTGGTGCCGGTCGTATTAAACGTTAAAACGTAGGTGTGCGGTTGATCATTGGCGCCGCTGAAGCCAAGGTTTGAAAGACCGTTATCTGGAGTGGTGTTGCTGTAGTTCTCGTATCCGCTCTGATTAAACGTGTTGCTAGAAACAAGCGTGTTGTTTATCCAGATGCGAAACTGCTCACCATCCCAGCTGTCGATTTCATTGAACGTAAATCCGATGGTGACCGATGTTTGGTTGCCCGAAAGCTGAAAGGTTTTGGACACAGCTTGAGTACCGTTGGTACTGGACTGATACGTACCGGGCGTATTGAACGCAGTGGCCGAGGCCAGGAAGGGCCCGTAATCCGGGTTGCTGGTGACAATCACGCCGCCGGTCCAGTCGTTCAGGTTGCCATCGTCAAACGTTTCCACGATCGGGGCGGCGATCGAGGTGATCGTGGCGACGTTGGTATTGGACAGATCGCCGTCAGCAAAGCGGAAGATCTCGACTTCGGTAACGGTCGAGATTCCGTCGGGGCTGCCAGCCCGATTGTCGATGATTGTGAACGTGCCCGAGTTGTTGGTGACCGTATAGTGCGAACGATTGCCGGTCAGCACATAAACGTCGGTACCGGCACCGCCGATGATCGTGTCGTTGCCGCCGGAGGCAAAGATGATATCGTTGCCCGCACCGGCGTTGATGACGTTGTTGCCATCGTCACCGCGCAAGACATCATCAAAGGCCGAGCCGATAATGTTCTCGACGTTGGTGATCCAGTCGCCGGAAGCAAAGCCGCCCGATGTTTGTCGGTTGATTCCCAAGTTGACCGTCACACCGGCGGTCGAGTTGGCATAAGAAACGGTATCCACGCCTGCGCCACCGTCGAGGTAATTCGCTCCTGGGCCGCTGATGAGCAAGTCATCGCCACCACCGCCGTAGAGCGCATTGCTGCCCGCTCCGGCGATCAGCGTGTCGTTGCCGCCGGTGACGGCGTAGACGCGGACGTTGTCAAAGTCGAGGTCGCTGTTTGCAGGATACAGGGTTGCATCGGTAAACCGCAGCGTTGTCGTGTCGCTGGTGGCGGTAAATGTGTAGGTATAGGTTTGTTGTCCGCCGGCGTTGACAACGGCTATTTGATTGAGCAGCGCGGTGGAATCGTCAAGAATTTGAACTTGCAGTTGTCCGGGTGAATGATTGCTCGAGGAGATGGTTCGGGTCAAATCAAAGCTGAGTGTGTAGGTCGTCCCCGCGACCGTGTTGATGCTCTGGCTGAGTGTTCCCCCTGCATTTTGTGACCAGCCGCCAAACGCATAAAAGGCAACGCCGTCAGAAGCGCGGCCACTGGTGGTCGAAGCCCCATCCGTCGTCGATCCCGTGCTTGTCCAGCCTGTAGGTGTGGTCCCCGACCCGGTTGGTCCGATTTCAAACGAACCGTTCACGACCAGGTTGGCTGCGTCACCCTCGAGGATATTGTTTCCGCCGCTGCCAATAAGCGTGTCGTTGCCGCTGCCACCGACCAGGCGATCATTCCCGGCTATGGCGGTCAGGTTGACCACCGCGACGTTGGCCAGTACGGCTCCTTGCGCTCCGCTAGGTGACAAGCTGCGGAATTGCAGCGTGGTGCTGGTGCTGGTCGCGGTGAATGTAAAGAAACGTTCCTGCCATTCCATATTGGCGGAGGCGTGTGTGCTCGAGGTGGTGATCGATGCGGACTGGGTTGTGCCGGCGGCACTCACCTCGAGCGATTTTGTGACTATGCCTGTTCCATTGGCACTCATCAAGTAGCGAACTTGATAGGTGTTGCCGACGACCGTCGTGATGTTTTGAGCAATCGCACCAGGGACCGACCCGTCAAGATCGACGCTGCGCCCTCCGCTGGGTGATGGTGACCAACCGGTTCCCGTGAGATCCACGCTTCCTTGCGTCACAGTCCAGCCGCCAAAGGTTTGGCCGGTACTGTAAAGAGCCCAACTGCCACTGACCGTCCCATCGCGAAATTGCGGATCGGCGGCCAAATTCGCGCCGCCGGTCAGCAAATCATTCCCCGCGCCACCGCCGATCGTTTCGGTGCTGGCAGTACCGTGCGTGTAATCGACGCCCGATGAACCCAGCGAACCGCCGCTGGTGACGACCGTGTTGGCAGCGTATTCGGAGGTGCTGCCGAACGTGAAGTCAGTCGGTCTGCGAGTGGCCGTGGCGGTGATGCGATCGCCGACCGCCACCGTTTGCGCATGCAACAAAACGGTAAAGCTGGCGTTGCCCGAACCGTCCGTCGTCACGTTGCGGTAACCGAGAAATGTGCTTCCCTCGCCGTGCGTCGCGTCCTGCTGGCCATTGGGGATCGAGAAGAACTCGATCCGCACACTGGTATTGGCCGTCGTGTTGATCGAACCGGTTATCGTGGTCCCTTCGGCAGAGGTCACGGCGGAAGTGATTACGGGAAAGTTCTGCAGCTCGTTCGGACCCGAATCACCATCGCCGGTATCGTTGAGAGTAACGCCGTTATTGGCCAAATCGATGCCGAGATCTCCGCTTCCCGCAATCGAATTCGCAAGAATGCTGTTTCCGTTGGCACCGTTGATCACGGTCACGCCATCTAAACCATTGCCCAGCACCGTAGAGCCGGAGGCATTCATGCCGATCGTATTTCCCCACACACGCGTGTTGGCAGAACCGTCGATCCATACCCCGGAATGCGCATTGCCCGAAATAAGATTCCCGGCGCCAGGTTCAAATCCTCCGATGGTGTTGTCGCTAGCCGTCGACCAAAGGACGATTCCCGAGTTGGAATTTCCCAGTGATTCGTTGCCCGAAACACTCGTACCGATGTAGTTTCCAAGAATGCTGTTGCTGCTACCGGTGATCGAGATCCCACTAAAGCCATTTCCGCTGATTACGTTGCGATCCGATAGCGACGTACCGCCGATCACATTGAACGACCCATGAACGTTGACACCAAGTTGGCCATTGGCTTCACTGGCCGCAGCGATGGTTCCATCCGAGTTAAAACGCCCGATCCAGTTTCCTGCGATCAAGTTGCTGTTTGATCCTGCGTCAATCCGGATTCCGCTAAGTCCGAAATCGCGAATGACCAACCCTCGAATCGTGCTGCCATCAGCGGTGTCTCCCAGCGTCAGACCATTGGCCGCTAGGTCGTTTCCGTCCAAGACGATTGGCATAAAGCTGCCCACAACCCAGCCAGCCTGCGTCGTACCATCGATTGTGATTTGATCGGTGATCGTCGGTAGCGCTGACAGCGCATTGATAATCTGTGTACCGCTGCCGGCGATATTGAACGTGATCGTGTCGTGGCCGGCCAGCGCGTTGGCATCCAGGATGGCTTGACGCAGAGAGCCCGCACCGCTGTCGTTGGTGTTGGTGACGACAAACGTATCGAGCAACCCTTCCCACTCGGCTTGCAAGGCCGCACTGACGACGATTTGCGTATCGATTTCGCCGATGTTGTATTCGAGCAACCAATTGCCGCCCAGCGACTCGGCACCGATCAGCGTTTCGCTGGCCGCTATGTCGAGTCCGGTCCACTGGGCGATTGACCCGAGCAGATCACGGCCGGCTTGCGTGCTGGCCAGATCGCAGCCATAGAACATCAAGTCGCCGCCCGACTTCAAGACATTTGCCCACTCGGCAAATTCAGCTTGGCGATTGTTTGCGGCATTCCCATCAATCCAAGTGTTGCCGAGCTTAAACGCGCGGTCGGTGCCGTGGGTGATGAAGTGGACGGCGTCGAGCCGCTGTCCGAGTTGTGACAGGTGGTAGTTGATCTGTGCTAAGCCATCGGAATTGCTGTCGATCAAAGCGATTTCCAGCAACACGGTCGTACCACTGCGACTGTTCAGATCGGCCAGAATGGCTTCGTATCCTGCGACGCTGGTGTCGACGAAGACCAGTTCGATCCGCAGGAATGCGGTGTCGTCAATCGACGGATCGACGACCACCGTTTCGTCTTCGTCGCCAACGACCAGCTCGCTATCAAGCGTATAAGTCCATTGTGATTGAACATCGTGTGAAACGGCGACCTGCGTTTCGATGCTGCCAACGATGTATTCAAAATCCCAATCGCCACCCAGGTCGGAATGTCCCGTCAAGTTATCGCTGGCCGCGACATCGGCACCGGTCA
>DNWZ01000504.1 GCA_003506095.1 Planctomycetaceae bacterium
CACCAGCGCTGATACCCGTGACTTCGCGCGTGTCGCCTGCGTCGACGTCGGTGTCGTTTGTCAGCACGTTGCCGGTTGGGTTGGTTCCGGCGGTGCCATTGGTAACCCCTCCCGTCTCGACAGCGATGGCCGTGTCGGCGACGGCTACTGGCGCATCGTTTGCACCTTGAATCGTCACCGTGATCTGCGTGGTACTTGTCAGACCGCCGCTGTCTTGCATCGTGTAGGTGAAAACGTCGGTCAGCGTATCGCTTGGCGTGCGGAGAGCTTGGACCGTGGCGTTGTTGTTATCGACGTTATAAGTATAAGATCCATCGGCGGCGATGGTGATGCTGCCGAAGGTGCCGGTGATGGGGGAGGATACAGACCCGGCGGCTGAAGCCTGGACACCAGCGCTGACACCGATGACGGTCTTCGTATCGCCAGCGTCGATGTCGGTGTCGTTGGTCAGGACGTTGCCGGTTGGGTTGGTGCCGGAGGTTCCGTTGTTTGTGCCGCCTGCTTCGACAGCGATGGCAGTATCGGCGACGGCGATGGGCGCTTCATTGACATCGGTTATCCCGATGGTCACCACGCGATCGAGCGTCAAGCCTGATGAATCGGTCGCACGCACCGTGATGTTGTGACTGGTTGCCGCTTCATGATTCAGCAAGCTGCCGTTGGCGACTGTGATTTGGCCCGTGGTGGCGTTGATGGCGAATCGTCCACCGGCATTGTTGGTCAGCGAGAACGTGGCTGTATCCCATGTGTCCGGGTCGAGTGCTGAAGCGGTCCCGACGACCGTTCCATTCACAGAGTTCTCAGCAACTGCCAGCACGCGATCGGCGGCGAACATGCGGACGTTGTCGAACAGCACCTGCGACGCTGATGAGCTGAACTCAATTCGCAGAGCTTGCCCGAGTGCCGCTGCGTTACCGGCGAACGAATTTCCATCGACATTGAGAGTTACGGTCTGCCAACCGCCTTGAGGGACGCTGACGCTGGTGACTTCACCCAGAAGAACCGAGCCTGCGAACAGCCGAATCCCAATGGTTCCCACGCTGGTGTCAATGCGATCGCCGACATCGACCATCAACGTGTATTGCTGTGTTGCTGAAAACGTTTCGCCGAGTGTTTGCGAAGCGGTGCCATTGTTTAAGAACAATGCATCGGTACCGAGCGTGACATTCTCAGGAAGCTGTGCGTTGCTGGGGTTGATTGTTCCCGCATTGCCAGCCGTACCCGTCAATGTCCAACCCGCAGCCGCATTCACCGTCGAGCCGTCCCCTACAATCTCCGTTTCAAAGCTGGCATTCGTCACCGCGATCGAACGTTGATTGAGATTGATCACCGCCGGTGCGTTGTGAACGGCCATCGACGTTTGCAAGGTGCGGTCAGCGAACTGTAAGAACTCGATGCTCGAAAGCGTATCGGTTCCGTCGGGCGAACCGGCTCGGTTGTCGACGACCGTATATGTCTGTGGGCCTGTGTTGTAAGTGATTGTGTAATTGGTCCAGTTGCCCGTAAAGACCGCTGTATCAGCGCCGGTACCACCGTTGATTGTATCGTTCCCTGCGCCGCCCGTGATGACGTTGTTGCCTGTATTGCCGGTCAGCGTGTCGTTGAAGTTTGAACCGGTCAAGTTCTCAAAATTGGTGATCGTATCGCTTCCGGCTCCGATCGTATTTTGGCTGGTCGTGATCGCTAGGCTGACAGTGACTCCGGACGTCGCCGAGGCGTAGCTGACCGTATCGATCCCTGCGCCACCATCCATGATGTCGTTGCCGGCACCACCATCGATGACGTTGTTTCCTGAGTCGCCGGTCAGCGTATCATTGAAGCTCGAGCCGCGAAGGTTCTCAAAGCCGAAGAAGACGTCGCCTGCTGCGTCACCACCGTTGGCCGCTCCCGTCGCTAAGTTGACTGTCACACCAGCGGTGGAACTGGAGTAGGACAGCGTATCGATACCACCGCCGCCAAACATCGTGTCTGCTCCGGAGCCGCCCTCAATGATGTCGTCGCCGAAACCACCGTAGAGCACGTCGGCGCCGCTGCCGCCGATGATGAAGTCGGCTCCGGCGTCATCGAGTGTTAAACGCACCGCATCGAGTACCGCGTCCTGCGAGCTGGTGGCGCTGCCCACATCGGTGAATGAGATGGTCGTGGAAGCACCAAACGCTGTGAACGCGAGTTCGTGATCGACAACGTTCAAACTGCCTGTCGACAAGATGACTTGATCAAGAACTGTGAGGCCACCTGAAACTACCTGGACACGCAGGCTCTGTTGACCTGCCGAGCCACCGTTTTGCCAAAAGTCGAATCCGAGATTGTAGGTACCACCTACTTCGGTGGAAACTGTTTGGCTGATGACACCATTGTTGGCCGTATTCGCGCTGTTGAAAATGGCCGCGTTCGCACCCAATACCGCGGTGCCACCGGTGCTGCCTGTGGTCACATTGCCACTGGTTGTCCAACCGGTCAACGTCGATTCAAAACTTCCATTGGTAATTAAGTTCGGGCCGCCACCGAAGACTGTATCGTTCCCTACGCCGGCGTCGATTGTGTCGGAGCCCAAGCCACCAGCGATCGTATCGTCGCCGTAACTGCCAGTGATGAAGTCGCTATGGCTTCCGCCGTTGATAATGTCGTGACCCGTGCCGCCCGAAAGATAGTCGCGCCCAGCGTTCCCCGAGATCGTGTCATGATCTTCACCGCCCGCGTAGCTGTCGGATAACGATCCGCCCGTGAAGGAGTTAGCCCCCGTGGTCCCTTCCGAGTAAGTTCCCGTCGTAGCAACCACTTGTTCGCGGATCGTCAGATTATCAACGCCCCACGCCTCGTCGGTCCAGTTTTGATCAAGTGTTGAGCCGAAACCCAGCTTTAACGTCGTGCCAGTTGTATTGATCGTCAGGACATAAGTTTGAAGTTGGTCAGCCCAGCTTTCGTAGAGAAAGTTTGAATTTCCCGTATCAGGTGTCGTGTCAGCGTGGTTTGCACTACTGGACTGGGTAAATGAGTTTGCGGATACGATTGAATCGTTCACCCAAACTCGAAAGATCTCCGAATCCCATGAGTCAATACGATTGAACGTAAACGCGATGGTGACTGAGGTTTGGTTGCCGGAGAGTTCGAACGTTTTATGAACATCTTGGACACCAACGATTCCGAGTGTCGAGGCATTGGTCGAGGGATTGTTAAAGCTGGCGGCAGAAGTGAGGAACGCGCCGAGATCACTGTTGTTGTTAGCGATCGTGCCGCCGGTCCAGCCAGTGAGATTCCCCTCGTTGAATGTCTCCACGATCATTGGCCGCAGCACGACTTCAGCGGCCGTCAGATCACCATCGGCAAAACGAAATGTTTCGACATTGGTAATGGTATCGATGCCTTCGTTGCCCGTGGTCCGCAAGTCGGTGATGGTGATTGTGCCACCGGACTGAGTTACGTTGTAATTGCTACGCACGCCCGTGAAGACAGCGATATCGTTTCCGATCCCGCCATCGATGATGTCATTGCCAGCACCGCCAATCAGTATATCGTTCCCCGCTCCACCAAAGATCGTATCGTTCCCCGCACCGCCGTAGATCGTGTCGTTGTCGCTGGCGACGAGGGAGATGTTGTCGATTAAGGCACCGAACTGATCATTGTCGGCAACCGATTCGCGAAATTCGAGGCGGTCTAGTCCGCCGCTGCCGGTGACGTTTATGGTGCGAGTTACCCACGACATGGATGTTGGGTCAAACGTTTCGACCAACGTGCCTCGCCAGTAGACTTCAACGGTTGAGCTCGCCGATGTCGTGCCGCTGCGTCGGGCCACATCATACGAAAGCACGAGTGACTCACCTACGATCGTCTGGACATCTTGATAAAATCCGTCGACGGCGGTTTGTGCATCGAGGTCGACGAATCCGGTGTTCATCCCCAAATCAGTACGATGCTGGATCTGGCCGCCGGTGATCGCGGTCCAACCGGGCAGCGATGTGACGGTTTGGTCGCTGTTGACCGGAGTAGTATGAATCTCGAAATCACCGTTAATAAGCCGATTGGTGCTCGTCACAGCCGAACCGCCGATCAGCACATCATTGCCGCCACCGCCGATCAAGGTGTCGTTTCCGCCGTTGCCTTGCAACGTGTCTCCGGATTGTACGGCGGTCAAATCGTGGACGGAAACATCAGCGAGAATCGCTCCGTTATTTCCGCTCAACTGCAAACTGCGGAACTGCAACGTCGTGCTTGAGCCTGTGGCTGTGAAGGTGAAGAACCGCTCTTGCCAATCGGAGTTCGTCGAACTGTGTGTACTCGACGTCGTAATGGTTGACGTTTGCGAAATCCCTGCGACACTGACTTCAATCGCTCGCGACTGGGTGCCCACGCCATTGGCCGACATCAAGTAGCGTACCGTGTAGGTGTTTCCCGCGACGGTACTGAACGATTGTGAGATCGTTCCCGGCGACGTACCGTTCATGTCGATGGATCGGCCCCCCGAAGGGCTTCTTTGCCAGAAGTCATTCAGCAGATCGATGCTTCCCGCCGTTACGGCCCAACCTCCAAAGGATTGGCCGCTGCTGTAGCTGCTGAACGACCCAGATACCGTCCCGTTAAGGAACTGACCATCGGCCGCCAGGTTCGGTCCAGCAGCGATTAGGTCCGCGCCGCTCGTCCCGCTGACCGTTTCACTGGCCGACGTGCCGTTAAAGAACTGCGATTGCGCTTGCACGTTCAGTGCGAACTCCGACGTGCTGCCAAAGCTGCCACTACCGAGATCAACGGTCGCTGTTGCCGTGACGCGATCGCGTCCGGCGAGCATGATGCCACTGAGCATTGTATTGAAACTAGCATTCCCCGATCCATCGGTGGTTACATTTACAAAGCCGAGATAACGCTGTGCTTCGCCATAGCCGCTGCTATCCTGGGTTCCATCGGTATTGGAGAAGAACTCGATGCGATAGGTCGTGTTGGCGTTTGAATTGAGAGAACCGCTGATGGTCGTTCCCGTCGCACCTGTCACCGCGGCGGTTAGAACTGGAAAGTTCTGGAGTCCATTGGGGCCGCTATCGCCATCGCCGACGTCGTTTAATGTGACACCGTTGTTCGCTAAGTCGATGCCGAGATCGTTACTCGCTACGATGATGTTCTGCACAATCGATACGTTGGTTGCGGAATTGAGGACACGAATCCCATCACCCGCACTTGCGATGCTGCTACTGTTATCTGCGGTCGCACCGATCAGGTTACCGAAGATCTGAATGTTCGAGACATTGCTGACGGCAATGCCCGCGACATCGTTTCCAGAGATAACGTTACCTTCGCCTGCGGATAAGCCACCAATCACGGTATTGTCGGCGCCCGCCTCAAGCCAAATCCCTATGTTGCCGTTGCCGCGGTCCACTGAACCGGTAGCATCGGTTCCAATATAGTTTCCACGAATAATGTTCCCCGAGGCTCCCGTGCTTTGGATCGAGATGCCGAAGTTCGAGTTGCCGGAGATCACATTGCGATCCAGCGCTGAACTGCCGCCAATGATGTTGCCGGAGGCTTCCCAGATATTGACACCATTGGCGTTGGCATTGATCGTCAATCCATCAGCAGACAGTCCCAGATAATTGCCTGCGATCGTGTTGTTGTTTGAACCGGCGATATCGATTGCATCACTCGTAAAACCGGTAATCGCAAATCCGCGAATCGTCGAGCCGCTGCTGGTGCCACCATATAAACGGAATCCATCGACGATCGTTCCACCACCGTGTAGCACGATAAGGGGTGTACCGGCATAGTCTGATTCCGTCGCTGCGTTGATGGTGACTTGATCGGTGATCGTCGGCAGGATGGACGACAAGTTGATCGTATGCACGCCGCCGCCGGCAATGTTGAACGTGATCGTATCGTGCCCCGCCAAAGCATTTGCATCCAAAATCGCTTGACGCAAGCTACCCGCACCGCTGTCGTTGGTGTTGGTGACGGTGAACGTCGCCAGTAAACCTTCCCATTCGGCTTGAAGTGCCGCGCTGACGACGATTTGCGTTTCGATTTCGCCGATGTTGTATTCGAGCAACCAGTTACCACCCAGCGACTCGTCACCGACCAGCGTTTCGCTGGCCGCTATGTCGAGTCCCGTCCACTGGGCGATCGATCCGAGCAGATCACGGCCGGCTTGCGTGCTGGCCAGATCGCAGCCATAGAACATCAAGTCGCCGCCTGGCTTCAAGACGTTTGCCCACTGGGCAAATTCAGCTTGGCGATGGTTTGCGGCATTTGCATCAAACCACGTGTTGCCGAACTTAAATGCGCGGTCGGTACCGTGGGTGATGAAGTGGACGGCGTCGAGCCGTTGGCCGAACTGCGATAAGTGGTTGTTGATCTGTTCTAAGCCATCGGAATTGCTGTCGATCAAGGCGATTTCCAGCAACGCACCGGTACCGACGCGGCTGGTCAGATCGGCCAGAATCGATTCATAATCCGCGACTCCGGTGTCGACAAACACCAGTTCGATCCGCAGGAATGCGGTATCGTCAATCGACGGATCGACGACCACCGTATCGTCTTCGTCGCCAACGACCAGCTCGCTATCAAGCGTATAAATCCATTGTGATTGAACATCTTGAGATACGGCGACCTGCGTTTCGATGCTGCCAACGACGTATTCAAAATCCCAATCGCCGCCCAGGTCGGAATGTCCCGTCAAGTTATCGCTGGCCGCTACATCGGCACCCGTCAACATCGCGATCGAATCGACCAACGCG